>QGUR01000517.1 GCA_003242205.1 Chloroflexota bacterium
TCGTCCGCCCCTTCAGATGTTTATAAGACACAGCTTCAGCCCGGCGCGATCCCCCGCGAAAACCCCGACCTCCAAAACGTCTTTCTGCTCATCACCGGCTGCTTTGAAGTGCGCGCCGTGCGCTTCGACCCGCCGGCAACGCCGTATTTCTCGATCATCGCCGGGCCAGATACTGACATCGAAACGGTTGAAGATCTGGCGGGTGTCGAGATTGCCGTCGGTTTCAACACCATCATCGAATACCTCACATGGGTGCTGCTGCGCGATGCAGGGCTGGAAGAAGACGAAATCGCCATGATCGAAGTCAGCAGCCTGCCGCAGCGGCTGGAATTCCTCGTCAGCGGGCAGGTACAGGCAGCGACGCTCCCCGAACCCCTTACCTCGCTGGCGGTCGCGCAGGGCGCGCGCGTGATCATCAACGACGAAAACGCCCCGGTCGTGCCGACGGTGCTGGCCTTTAGTCTGGAAACGCTGGAAGAACGCCCTGAAGATGTGCGCGCCTTCCTGCGTGCCTACGAGCGCGCCGTCGAAGCGCTTAACGAGAACCCTGACGAGTACCGCGAGCTGATGATCGAGCGGGCCAACATCCCGCAGCCGCTGCGGGACAGCTATGAAATTCCGCCCTACCTCCCGGCAGGCGTCATGACCGAGGAACAGGTCAAATCGGTCATGGACTGGATGGTCATGCGCGAGTACATCGAGGAGCCGCTCGAGTACGACAGGGTCGTGAATGGCGACTATCTCCCCTGAAGCAGTTTCGCTCGCGCTGGAGCAGGTCACATTCGGCTACAAACCCAACCAGCCGATCGTTCGTGACTTCACATGGCGCATCGAGCGTGGGGAATCGTGGAGCATTTTAGGCCCCTCCGGCAGCGGGAAGTCGACGCTTCTCTATCTGCTGGCGGGCCTCAGACAACCGGAGGCCGGTCGTGTCTGCTTTCGCGACCGGCCTCTCAACGGGCCGAACCGCGATGTCGGGCTTGTGCTGCAAGACTACGGCCTTCTCCCTTGGTTTACCGCCCACGACAATATCCAGCTTGGCCTGAAAATCCGCGGCGTTCCACCCGGTCAGGCGCGACAGATTGCCAGCGAATGGCTTGAACGCCTGCACATCGAGCATGTGGGCGACCAGTACCCGTCCCAACTCTCCGGCGGGCAGCGGCAGCGCGTGGCGCTGGCGCGGGTGCTGGCGCTGCAAACCCGCGTCGTGCTGCTGGACGAGCCGTTTTCGTCCGTCGACGAGTTGACGCGCGAGCGCCTGCAGCAATTGATGTGGGAGCTGAAGCACGAACTTGGCCTGACGACCGTGCTGGTCACGCACAGCGTCGAAGAAGCCGTTATCCTCGGCAACAACCTGCTGATCATCACCGAACACGCGCCGATCACCCGCGGCGAGGTGCTGCGCAGCCCCTTCAACGGCGAGCGCCCAAACCGCGGCGACCCGCGCTTTGCCGCCTTCTGCGCGGAGGTCAGAAACGCGCTCGAACTGCCATGAGCAAACGCGCCCTCGCCATTGATCTCATCGTCCTGCTTGCGGTCTGGTTTGTCGCCGCGGAAGCGCTCGACCTGCGTATGCTCCCGTCGCCGCTGCAGGTGCTGGAAGTGTTCTGGTCGGAGCTAACCGAAGGCAAGCTGGGCATGCACCTGCTCATCAGCACCCGGCGCATCCTCATCAGCACCGCGCTGGGCGTCGCGCTTGCGGCTCCGCTGGCGATTGTGGCGGCGCAACTGCAACTGCTCGACCGCTTCCTCACGCCGTTGATGTACTTCCTCTATCCGGTTCCGAAAGTCGTCTTTCTGCCGGTCATTCTGGTTTTTCTGGGCCTGACAGATACATCGCGCGTGTTTCTCATCACGCTGATTATCTTCTTTCAGGTGTACGTCATCGTGCGCGACGCAGCGGGACAGGTACGCCCCGAAACGCTCGATTCGGTCTAT
>QGUR01000247.1 GCA_003242205.1 Chloroflexota bacterium
TCCAGATAGTCCATGACTTCCCTGGCCCGCTCAATGGGGCGCGGTGCGCCGCCTACCACACCGCCATTTACGACGATCCTGAGGTCATGCGTTACCTGCCGGGCGGCGCACCGCGCCCCATTGAGCGGGCCAGGGAAGTCATGGACTATCTGGAGGCGTCGTGGCAGCAGTTCGATTTCGGCGGTTTCGCCTTATGCCTACGCGACGATGACCGGCTTATCGGACACATCGGGCTGCTAAAGATCTCGCGCGCCAACCCACCAACCGATGAGGTCGAATTGTTCTATGCAATTGCCCGTCCTTTCTGGGGACGTGGTTATATAACCGAAGCAGCGCGCGCGGTCATTGACGACGGTTTCGGACGCCGGGGACTGGAACGTATCGTCGCCGTTGCCGTGCCGGAAAATACAGCTTCCCGCCGCGTCATGGAGAAGCTTGGCATGACCTTCCTCGGCCTAACGCGCCGCTACTACGATACCGAACTGGCGTACTATGCTATTGAGAAGAGTCAGTGGCAAGGATAAGATCTATCGACCCCGTGGTCATGCGCGCATATATCCCAAATTATGCTAAAATGCGCTAAACTTCGGGGGCGAACAAGACGAAAACTGTGTAGTTATCACGGATGATGTTAACCCCAGAATTTATTAAAGCGGGTCCGGGATCGCGACTGGCCTTCCTGGAAAAGCTCGATCCCATCACTCTTGCCGAGACGATGGTGGCGTTTGCCAACACCGAGGGCGGCACGATTGTTGTCGGCATGCGGGACGACGGCAAGCCCGCTGGCCGCATCGAGAACGAAGCGCTTGATCGAGCCTTGAAGGAAGCGGACTCGAACTGTAACCCGCCGGTCGTCGTCGGCAGTTGGGAACCGTTGGAAACCGACGAAGGTACAGCCTATGCGCTTCGCGTGCCACGCAGCATCGAACTGCACGCGCTGAGCGATGGGCGCGTGCTGATTCGCGCCGGCGCGAGGAACCGTCCGCTTGGTGGGCAGGAAATTCTCAAACTCGCAAGCGCCAAAAGCACGGGTGACTTCGAGTCAGAAGTCGTTGTCGGGGCGACGAAAGAAGATTTCAGCCGCAAAATGATCGACGAGTATCTCGCCAAGCGGGCAGAGCGTACCAAGCGCCCCTATAACGGCAAAGTCGACGACCTGCTGCGCGAGATCGGTGCGATTGATGCCGAGGGCCGCCCCACCGTCAGCGGCATCGTGCTCTTTAGCGAATACCCGCAGCACTGGCTGCCCCAGACCAGCGTGGTCTTTGCCAAGTTCGTCGGCAAGACGCCACGCGGTGAAAACGGCCTCGCTGGCTATTCCCGGCGCGAGGAACTGACTGGCCCGCTTCCCCGGCTGATCGAATCGGCGTGGAACCTGATCTGGAGCGAGATGGCCGTCAGCGCGGTCGTGAAAGGTCTGGAACGCGAGGAAACATACGAATATCCCGCCTTCGCGGTCCGCGAGGCGATCGTCAACGCCGTGTGCCACCGCGATTATCGTCTGAAGGGCCGCCGGATCGAAATCCGCATGTATTCCGACCGGCTGGAAGTGATTTCTCCGGGCGGTCTGCCGGGCTTCATCACCGTCGACAACATCATTGACGAGCACTTCAGCCGTAATCCGCGGATCGTTAACGGGCTGTTCCAGTGGGGATACATCGAGGAGCTTGGTCTGGGTATCGACCGTATGGTCGAGGTTATGGAACAGGCCGGGCATCGCCCGCCGAGCTTCGATGCCCGCCCCTACAGCTTCGCCGTCACGCTCTACAACGAACGCGAGCGCCAGACTGCCCCGGACTGGGCACGCAATACCAATCACCGTCAGGCGCGCGCCCTGCAGTACATTCGCGACCATGGCTCCATCACCAACCGCGAGTATCGCTCGCTCATTCAGGGCGTTTCGGCGGAAACGTTGCGCCTCGACCTGGCCGATATGGTCGAACGCGGCATGTTGCTCAAAATCGGCTCCAAGAAGGGCACGTATTACATTCTTAAGTAGCGCCAGGCTTCGGGACACGACAGAGACAGGGGCAATCCCTTGAGCTCCGGCAGCCTATTGATCGGGGTCGCAGCAGCCAGCGCATATGTTACGCTGTGGTGGTTCGTCTGGTTCCGCCAGCGAACGGCCCGCTGGTGGATGACGCTGGCGCTACTGGCATCAGCCCTTGCGGTTGTGCTGGCGCTGACCGCCCCGGACAGTTTCTATCCCGCGACACTGGCCGTCGCCGGTCTGCAAACACTCGGCGCAGTCGTTTTTGTCTATGCGAAACACCGCGCGACTCGAGGCACAGCGGCAGCGGCTACCGGTACGGAGGCTTCGCCGCCGCAGCCGGATATCGACACCCTCGCCGACAAACTCAAAACCGCTGAACTCAAGATCGAAACGCTGGAAGCCGTGAAGACAGATTTCGTGACCATCGCCGGGCACGAGCTGCAAACGCCGCTGGCCCAGTTACGCGGCGCGATCGATCTGCTTGACGCGCTGCATCAGGCGCAGGTGCTGGACGACTCGCAGGTGGCGGAATTGGTCACGACGCTACGCGCCGCCGAGGAACGCCTTGAAAGTCTGGTTGCGGACATGCTCGACGCCAGTCAGGTCGCGCTTGGCCAGTTTGAGTTGAAACTGGCGGAAACCACGATTGAAGCGGTGGTGCGAGAGGCCGTTGAACCGCTCACTGCCGGCATTCGACAGCGGCGCTTGAGCGTAGGCGTAGTTGACCTGCGAAACCTGCCGCCTATCATGGCGGATCAGGCGCGGCTGGCGCAGGCCGTCCGCAATGTCATCCTCAACGCAGTGAAGTTCACCCCGGATGGCGGCAAGGTAAAAATCAGCGCGCAGACAGCGACCGAGGCTAGCACATCCTCTCCGGTTCTCATCCTGAAGGTGGCTGATAGCGGTGTCGGCGTCGCCGCAACTGACCTTGAGCTTATC
Source organism: Chloroflexota bacterium (assembly GCA_003242205.1). Taxonomy (GTDB): domain Bacteria; phylum Chloroflexota; class Anaerolineae; order Aggregatilineales; family Phototrophicaceae; genus ZC4RG36. The sequence continues at coordinate 2,933 of QGUR01000247.1, forward strand.
TTTCACCCCTTCTACCGGGCGCATAGCCCCGAGGTGCATTCCAGCGGCGCCGTTAAGTTTATGGGTGCAGGTCCCGGTTTCGGGCTGCATATCGCTAAAGGCATCGTTGAAGCGCACGGCGGCGCGATGTGGGCCGAAAGTGCCGGTTACGACCCGCAGACCTGCCCCGGAACCACCATCTATATCCGCCTGCCGCTTACAGAGCCGCGCGCTCAGGTAGCTTCTTCAAGCGATAGCTCGCCCGCCGTGTGAGCGGACCAGCGCAGCGCAGTTACCGGCGCATCGATCAAAAGAAGGCGCTGAAGTGCCGCGCGGAAAGCGTCTCTCGATCCGGTTGTGTAGTAGACATCCGGCTCGCCCGACCTCACGGCCTCAGCGCCGAGCAGGCGGCTTACCTGTCGTGCGACCGCCGGGCCGGGATCGACAAGGCGAACGTCTGGTCCGGCCACGCGCTGGATTGTTTCGGCCAGAAATGGAAAGTGAGTACAGGCGAGAACGATCTGGTCAGCTCCGGCAGCGACCAGCGGCTCGACATGGGCCCGAACCAGCCGTTCCGCTTCCGGCGTATGAGGGTCGCCAGTTTCTGCCAGCGTTACCAGATCAGGCGCGACCCGTGTTATCACGCGTGTCTGGCCTGCATACAGCGCCAGCACGCGGCGAAACAGCGGCCCGCCCGCTGTCGCCTGCGTGGTCAGGACGCCAACGATATGGCTGGACGACTGCTCAACAGCCGGCTTGATAGCCGGTTCGATGCCGACAAAACGCCGTTCAGGCCAGGTCTGGCGCAGGCGATAGAGACTGGCAGCGCTGGCAGCATGACATGCCAGCACAACGATCGAAGCACCCTGCCCGTGCAGAAAACGCACCATCGCATCGACATAGCCATGAAGCTCGTCGAGCGGGCGCGAACCATAGGGCAGATGGGCCTGATCAGCGATGTAAAGCGTGGGGATACCGGGCAATTGCCGGTGTATTTCGCGGAGAACCGAAAGCCCGCCGATGCCGGAGTCGAGCAGGCCGATTTTAGGCGCGGACGCGCTCACGCGCGGCCTCAACAAATTCCCGGAATAACCGCAGCATAGCCGCGTCGGTTTCGTACAAATCTTCGGGATGCCACTGAACCGTCAACACAAAGCGACGGTCGGGCATTTCGGTGGCCTCCACCAGCCCATCGGGCGAAGTCGCGGTGACGACTAGCGGCGGCGCGATCGTGCTCACGGCCTGATGGTGCAGGCTGTTTACAGCAACACGGGTCTCGCCAAGGATCGAAGCCAGACGGCTTCCCGGCTCAACCATGACCTCGTGCGCCGGCTGGTTTCGCGGCTGCCCGTCGCGAATATCATGAGGCAAAACCGGCCCATCGACCAGCGAAGGAATATCCTGGATAAGCGAACCGCCAAGCGCGACATTGATAACCTGATGTCCGCGGCAGATGCCAAACAGCGGCACATCATCTTCGACCGACCAGCGCGCCAGCGGCACTTCGATGTCATCGCGCGGGCGATCAACCTTCGTGGTCGGGTGCGGCTCCTCGCCATAGAAAGACGGATCGATATCGGGACCGCCCGGCAGCAACACGCCATCTAACCGCTCGTAGAGCGCGCGCAGGGCAGACTCTTCGAGGCCGGTTGGAATCAAAACGGGGAGGCCGCCAACCTCAGCAACCGCGCGTGAAATCGCAGTATACGCGCGGTTGTAGGTTAGCCCTCTCTCGTCGGTAACAGAGGCGGTTGTAATGCCAATAAGCGGCTGCAAGCTAACGCTTTTCCTTCAGACGAGCTGCCTTGCCACGCAGATCGCGGAGATAGTACAACTGGGCACGGCGGACCTTAGCACGGCGCACCACTTCTATCTTTTCGATACGTGGGCTCTTCAGCAGGAAGGTACGCTCGACGCCAATGCCATGACTGGCGATACGACGCACGGTGAAGTTAGCTTCATTGCCGCCCCTGCGCAGCCGGATCACGACGCCCTGAAAGACCTGAATACGTTCCTTATCGCCTTCGATGACGCGCAGGTGAACTTTTACGGTGTCGCCAGGCGCAATCTGCGGATGCCCCCGGTCTTCCGCGACCAGCGACTGCATAAGCTCGTTTGCATTCACGGTTAGCTGTCCTTCCAAAAAATACGCCTTGCGGCGTCTGGTTACTGGCGGAGTGAGCCGGCATTATAGCATGAGCGAAGAACACGCGACAAGGGAAGAAATCAGGGTTGAGCGCGCGCCACAGCCCGGCAGCCGTGCGCTCAACCCCGACCCCGCCACTTGCTGCGACAGGTCAATACACCGGCCTGTACAATCGCGTTCGCAGCGCTTCAGATGCCCATTCTTCGCGCCACCAGCAGCAGCGCCGCAATGCTCTTGCCGTCGATGATCTCATTGCGCTCGATCATGTTTAGCGCCTCGGCCAGCGGCACCCGCTTGACTTCGAGGAACTCGTCATCATCCATGTCGAGGCGGGATTCCTGCAGATCAGTCGCGAGATACAGGTGGATAAACTCGGTCGTGTAGCCCGGCGCGACGTACAGACCACCGATGTGCTCGATTCGCCCCGGCTTATAGCCCGTCTCCTCCTGAAGCTCGCGCACCGCACAGGCCTCCGGGCCTTCGTCGGGATCGAGCGTACCAGCCGGTATCTCATGGAGAATCTGGTCGGCAGCGATACGGTACTGGCGCACAAGCAGCACCTGTTGCTGATCATCCAACGCGACGACCGCGACCGCGCCCGGATGTCGTACCAGTTCGCGCTTGCTGTGCTTGCCATCTGGCAGTTCCACCTCATGCACGACCAGATTGACAACCCGCCCGTGATAGATCTCTTCGCTGCGAACAATTTTTTCTCGCACGCGTGTCTCCTCGAATCGCTCACCTGCCATAAGCCGGCCCACACAAAAACAGGGCGACGATTGCCGCCCCGCTTCACATCTGCTACATGGCCGGTTATGGAATAGTCAGTTGCTGGCCAATGTAGATAAGGTTGATATTGGAGATACCGTTGACCGCCGCAATCTGATGCACCGTCACACCGTACTGCAGCGAAATCTGGAACAGCGTCTCGCCCTGCATGACGGTATGCGTGCGCGTGGTCGGAAAAGTCTGGCCCGGTGGGATCGGCGTGAAGGTTACACCGGGTACCGGCGTCGCGCCCGTTTGAGCCGGCGCGTCGATCACCGCGCCCCCGGTCGGCGTTGATGTCGGCAAGGGTTGAGCACCAGTCGTGCCACAACCGGGGATCGTCAACTTCTGGCCGACGTAAATCAGATCGGGATTGACGATACCGCTTGCCTGAGCAATTTCCTGAACGGTCACCCCATAATTGAGCGCAATGCGATACAGGTTGCGATCGGTAGCCCGAACCTCGTGGATGCAATCCGCGCCCGGCACGACAGGCGCCGGAACCGGAGTCTCAACAATTGGCACCTCACCAGCCGGCGGTGTAGGCGTTGGAAGCTGCACCGGCACGCCGTCGAGCGCAGCCTGCGTCAGCGTCGCCCGCTCAACGATGTACGTTGCGGTAATCGCGATTGGATCGAGTGTATCCACCGGCACTGGCGTCTCCTGAACGGCCAGCGCTTCTTCCCCCTGTGCGTAGATGGCCGTCACCGTCTGCAAGATAGGGTCAAGCGTGGGTTGCTGGGCAATCTCGACACCCGGCGGCGTCAGCAACGCCAGAGGGTCGACAGACGTGTCCACCGGGCCAAACGAAATGTCCGGCGGGCTGGTCAATTCAGCTTCGGGAGTATTGGTGGGAAACGGCGTGTCGGAGGGAATAGGCGTGAATGTGGGCGGAGCCTGAGCCGCATCAGTAGCCTGAAAATCCGTGCCTACCGCCTGAAAGCAGCCTGCCGCCAAAAAGAGGACCAGCGCGAAGCCAATCCCACGATGCCACTGCATTACGCGTCGTTGCATCTAAGCCACTCCTCCAGAGACGGGCGCACGGTTTCAACCGGCATTATAGCGGAGGAACGAATTTTTGACTATCCGCGCGGCAATCTTTTTGGCGATGGATATTACAACTGTTCCTGATCGACTACCGGAACCGTCATACGAACTGTAGTGCCGCTCTGCGGATGGCTTTGAATCGTGAGCGCGCCCTCGTAAAGCTCGACCAGTTGTTTAGCGATGGTGAGGCC
>QGUR01000248.1 GCA_003242205.1 Chloroflexota bacterium
TTGTTTTATTTTTTTTTTTTTAAAACAAAAGACGGCAAAGAAGAAGGGAGTCCGTCCCGGGGGCCCGGAGAGTTTTAAAAGAGACAGAAAAACCCCCTGCCCCCACCTGCGGGACCCGCCCCCGCCGCTGAATATTTCCGGTCGCCCACTGTCGATTATTCTCGTAGTCGGCGTCAACGGCTCCGGCAAGACGACGTCGATTGCCAAGCTGGCTTACCGGCTGCAGCGCATCAACAACCGTAAGACGTTGCTGGCCGCGGGCGATACCTTCCGGGCGGCGGCCATCGAGCAATTGCAGACATGGGGCAAGCGCATCGACGTGCCGGTAATCGCCGGGCAACCGGGCTCAGACCCGGCCGCGGTGGTCTATGACGCGACATCAGCGGCGCGCGCCCGCAACCGCGACATCCTGATCGTGGATACCGCCGGTCGCCTGCACACGAATTACAATCTTATGGAGGAGCTGCACAAGATCAAGAGTGTGTCGGCCAAGGTTGTACCCGACGCACCTCACGAAGTGCTGCTAGTGCTGGACGGTACGACGGGGCAGAACGCGCTGCAGCAGGCGCAGAAATTCCGCGAAATGGTCGACGTGACCGGCATTATCGTGACGAAACTCGATAGCAGCGCCAAAGGCGGCATGATTTTCAGCATTTATAACGAATTGAAGCTACCGGTACACTACATCGGGCTTGGCGAAGGCATCAATGACCTGGTGCTTTTCCAGCCGGATAACTTTGTGAATAGTCTGTTCGACGAAAATTAGGCGCTCCGCCAGATAAAGGCCATTTGGCAGGCGGGCGTGCAGGAAAGGAGGTGGCGACGCGAGCACTATGGACTCCATGGTTGAAACACTTGAACAACTACAAAAGCGTGTAGCCGAGCTGATTGACCGCCTGGACATCGCAGCGAAAACCCGTCGCTACCACCAGCTTGAACAACAGGCCGCAGAAAACGACTTCTGGTCGAACCCCGAAAACGCGCAAAAGGTCATGCAGGAAATCGCGCGGCTAAAGGATGAAGCTGAATTCTGGCAGACGCTTTCCAGACGGATCGACGACGCGCTCGAACTGGCCCGGCTCGATGACCCAGACCTGCTCGACGATCTGAACGCCGAGGTCGAGACGCTCAGTACGATGGTGGAACGCGCTTCCCTGCAGACGCTGCTCTCCGGAGCTTATGATCGTGAAGACGCCATTCTCGCCATTCACGCCGGGGCCGGTGGCACGGACTCGCAGGACTGGGCGCAAATGCTGGAGCGCATGTACACGCGCTGGGCGGAACAGAACGGCTACAAGATCGAAGTGATCGAGCGTATGGAGGGCGAAGAAGCCGGTATCAAGAGCGTTACGCTGGCGATCAAAGGCGATTTCGCCTATGGCTATCTGCAAAGCGAACAGGGTGTGCACCGGCTGGTCCGGCTGAGTCCGTTCGACGCGGCCAACCGCCGCCACACATCGTTCGCGAAGGTCGAACTGTGGCCGGATATTCAGGGCCAGATCGACATCGAAATCAACGAAAAAGACCTGCGTATCGATACCTACCGGTCCAGCGGCGCGGGTGGCCAGAACGTGCAGAAGAACGACACAGCCGTTCGCATCACCCACCTTCCGACCGGCATCGTGGTGCAGTGTCAGAACCAGCGCAGCCAGGTACAGAACCGCGAGCGCGCCATGCAAATTCTCAAGGCGCGCCTGTTCGAGATGGAACGCAAGAAGCAGGAAGCGCAACTTGCGGCGCTCAAGGGCGAAAACGTCGAGGCCGGTTGGGGCAACCAGATTCGCTCCTACGTGCTGCACCCGTATCACACGGTAAAAGACCATCGCACCGGGCACGAAGTCGGCAATCCGCAGGCCGTGCTCGATGGGCGGCTGAACGACTTCATGGAAGCCTATCTCCATATGCAGGTCGAAGGGCTGAGGACGCCTGCCGCCGACACCGAGGTTTAGCGCGGCAATTCCAGACGTATGCTTAGAGCGGGCCGGTTCGTTGACCGGCCCTGTTCATTTCTCCGGTATCGCGCCACCCGACCTGTTCGCGTTTCGTGCTAAGATTTCTTGTCTGGAAGAGTATGTTCACAGCCTGAGGCCTTCACCCGCATGGCTTACGTCAATTTCGTCCTCGCGCTGACCGAACAGCCTGACGGCAAATATCAGATATCAGTCCTCGAATCGCCGGTCGGCGAAACCAGCGTAACCGTGGATAATCCTTTCAATGCGGCCAGCATCCGCGAGGCCATTGAACTGGTCACCTCGGACGCGGGAAGCGCCAGCCGCTTCGCGCAGACGCGCGCCGCCCGACAGCTTGGGCAACAACTCTTCAATTTCCTGATCCGCCAGAATGACGACATCAATGCGGCCTATTTCGCCAGCCTCGACCGTGCCGGGTCGGATGGGTTGCGCATCCGGCTATCGCTCGAACGCGCCGGGCTGCTGGCCGCCCTGCCCTGGGAACTGCTAGCCGATCCCCAACGCGACTTTCTGGCGCTCTCGCGCACGACGCCGGTGGTGCGCTATACCCGCCAGTTGACGACGCGCGCGCCGGTTCCCGTCACCCTTCCCCTGCGCGTGCTGGTCATGATCTCCGCGCCGGATAACTTCCCCGCGCTCGATGTGGAAGGTGAATGGAACCGGCTGAACGAGGCAACCGCCAGCTTGCAAAAACGCGGCATCTTGCAGCTTGAACGGCTCGACGACGCGACGCTGATCGCCCTGCAGCGACGTCTGCGCGCGCAGGATTTCCATGTTTTCCACTATATCGGGCACAGCGCGTTCGATGAGCGCGCGCAGGAAGGCGTGCTGGCGCTGGAACAGGAAGACGGCGAAAGCGGCGCGCGGTTGATCAGCGGGGCGGCGCTGGCCAGCGAACTGGGCGAAGAAAGCACAATCCGGCTGGTCGTGCTCAATTCATGCGACTCGGCGCGCTACGATGGCGAGAGCCCGTTTTCAGGCATCGCCAGCAGTCTGGTGCAACGCGGCATCCCGGCAGTGGTCGCCATGCAGTATCAGATCAGCGACGGCGCGGCAGCGGCCTTCGCGGAAGAGTTTTACCGGGCAATTGCCGAAACCCTGCCCATCGACAGCGCGATCAGCGAGGCGCGGCGGGCGATTGCCAATCGCACCGGAAGCCTTGAATGGGTCACTCCGGTACTCTACATGCGCTCCGCCGACGGCGTGCTGTTCCGCCTTACCGAGCAACGTCTGGCCGAGGCCGGTTGGCTGCGCCGCCTGCTGGCGCGCCCGCCGCTACTGGCGCTACTTGCCATCGTCATCGTCTTGCTCGCCGGCGCGGCGGCTGCCCTGCTCAACCGTCCGCCCGGCCCGCTGCCCAATCTGGAAATCGTGAGCATCCGCAGTTCGCCCGTCCGACCGGCCCCCGGAGAGGCATTTCGCCTGCTGATCAGCATCCGCAACTCCGGCGATGCCGACAGCGGCCCGTTCAACTGGACATGGGACGCCAGTCCGGTCGATCTGAACGTGCTGGAAGACCGGATCGAAAACCTCCCCGCGGGCGCGACGCAGAACATCAGTTTTCCCTACAGCTATGGATGGTGGGGTTCCTATTCATCGCATATTTTTGTTGACGCCGATGGCGAAGTGCTGGAGTCTGACGAGCGCGATAACCGCGTTTTTCCGGTCATCGAGCTTGATCCAACCAGCGCGTTCCGAATCGACTTCACGCTGCTGCCCAACAACGAAATCGTGACCACGCCGCACGCGCTGGCTGGCGACGAATTTCGCCGCTGGAACCTGAATTTCGCGCTTGGTGGCGGGGATGCCTGTCGTGAGGAAACGCTGCATATTGTGAGCGAAGGCAACCGCAACATGCTGACCGCGCTTGAAGCGGCAGACGGCTGCCGGGGTCAGCCGTTAATCATCGACCTCGACGAAGCTGTCGGCCGTGCCACGGCGGAGGTGCTGGCGACGACGATGGGTCAGGCGCGCATTAGCTACTTTGATCGTCCGGACGCAAGCGAGCCCGTGTTCCAGTCGCCGCCGCTGCCGGTGACAGCCGGGCAAGCCGTGACGCTCGGCGCAAACGACGGGATCAACCGCACAATCCGCCGGATTGTCATTCACATGACCAACGAGCCTGTCCGGCTGCGAACGCTGACGCTCTTCCCGCCCGGAGCTTAAAATTAGCGTTCTGTCCAAGAGCCGCGCCGCCGGGCGATTCGCTCGTTTTCGCCATGAAAACGCTTGACAGAAGGTTATTCCCTTTTTATACTACAATGTACTCATGATACCGGATCTGCTCAGCAACTCCCAATTGCAGCGGTGAACAGAGGTTCACACGCTGTTATTGTGTTGCTGGGCTTTTTGCTCTCCGCCGATTATCGTTTTATAGCTCTATCCCCATCACAGATTGTTGACACCGCTGGTTGTGTCGGTCGTTTAGCGCACAGGAGGTTACGCCTTGGAGGCGAAGGAATTCAGCGCACTGCGCATCAGTCTGGCCTCGCCTGACCAGATTCGCTCCTGGTCTTACGGCGAAGTCACAAAGCCGGAGACTATCAATTATCGCCGCCTGCGCCCTGAAAAGGACGGCCTGTTCTGCGAAGCCATTTTCGGTCCTACGCGCGACTGGCAATGCTACTGCGGCAAATATAAGAACGTTCGCTACCGGGGCATTGTCTGTGACAAGTGTGGCGTTGAAGTCACGCGCGCTTCCGTGCGCCGCGAGCGCATGGGGCATATCGAACTGGCCGCGCCGGTTGCTCACGTCTGGTATACGCGCCGCGTGCCCAGTTATCTCGGCCTGCTGCTGGACATCAGCCGCCGCAATCTCGACCGGGTTCTCTATTTCGCTCAGTACGTCATTACGTCGATCGATGAAGAAGCACGCCAGAAGGCCCTCGCCCGGATCGACCGCGAACTGAGCCAGAAAGAACAGGCGCTCGGCGGCGATATTGAAGAGCAGATGGCCGCCATTCGCGGGCAGCGCGACTCGGTGCTGAGTGAATATGAAGAGCGCGCTAACCAGATTAACGCTCACTTCGAGGAAGAGCTATCGCGTCTCAGCGATGAAGCCATGCGCGAAGCGCAAAGCGTTCAGAGTCGCGTCGAGGCGCTGCTGGGCCAGCGTGCGCCGTCCGACATTAATTTTGAAAGCGCGGAAACCGTTATTGTCGCCAAGGGCGAGGTTGTCGAAACCGAACACATTTCGCGCATCCAGCAGGTCGCCGAACAGCGCCTGAGTTACTTGCAGAGCGAAGTCGAGCGCATGCGCCAGGAAGAACTGGCGAAGCTGAATGACGAGGCCAGCCTTGTCACCAGCGACGCGACCGGCCAGCTTGACGAACACCTCAGCGAGCTTGAGGATCGCATCAGCCTTGTGCGCCAAAACGCCGAAAAAGCGCGCCAGGAACTTCAGGAATTGCACGTACTCCAGTTCCTGTCGGAGCCGCGCTACCGCGAGCTGCGCCAGCGCTATGGTCAGGTCTTCCATGCCGACATGGGCGCGGAGGCCTTCCACGAGATTCTGCGGCAGATGGACCTCGATAAACTGTCGGCGGAGCTGTGGCACGAAGTACGCACGACCCGCTCGAAGCAGCGCAAGAAGAAGGCGACGAAGCGCCTGCGCGTGGTCGAAAGCCTGCGTAAGAGCAGCAACCGCCCCGAGTGGATGATTCTGACGGTGCTGCCGGTTATCCCACCCGACCTGCGCCCGATGGTGCAGTTGGACGGCGGCCGGTTCGCCACCAGCGACCTCAACGACCTGTATCGCCGCGTGATCAACCGCAACAACCGCCTCAAGCACCTGCTCGAACTCGGCGCGCCGGATGTGATCGTACGCAACGAAAAGCGCATGCTGCAGGAAGCGGTCGACAGCCTGATCGACAACAGCCAGCGTGGCAAGGCGCTGAGCCGCCGGGGCCGCCGCGAACTGAAGTCGCTAAGCGACATGCTGAAGGGCAAGAAGGGTCGCTTCCGCCGCAACCTGCTCGGCAAGCGCGTCGACTACTCGGGCCGTTCGGTCATCGTCATCGGCCCGAAGCTCAAACTGAACCAGTGCGGCCTGCCCAAGACGATGGCGCTCGAACTGTACCGCCCGTTCGTCATCAGCCGGCTGGTTCGCTACAACTACGCCAGCAATGTGAAGGGCGCGAAGCGCATCATCGAGCGCGAAAAGCCCGAAGTCTGGGAAGTGCTGGAAGAGGTCATCAAGGAACGCCCGGTTCTGTTGAACCGCGCGCCGACGCTGCACCGTCTGGGTATTCAGGCGTTCGAGCCGCAGCTTGTTGAAGGCAAGGCGATCCAGATTCACCCGCTGGTGTGCGCGGCCTTTAACGCCGACTTCGACGGCGACCAGATGGCCGTTCACGTGCCGCTGAGCGACAAGGCGGTCGAGGAAGCGCGCGAGCGCATGTTGAGCACCAAGAACCTGCTCAAGCCCGCCGACGGCCAGCCGGTCGTCGCCCCGGCCAAGGACATGGTGCTCGGCATCTATTATCTGACGATGGACCCGTCGGTGGAAATCTTCGCCCGGCCCGAACGCGCCGACGAGTTCCGCTCGATCGACGTCGTCTCCGACCCGAATGTGCGCGTAGGCATTGGTTTCCGCACCAACGGCTACTACTACAGCCTGAACCACGACATTCCGGGTATGCGGCTGTATACCGACGTCTACGAAGAGACCGAAGACGGTCGCCGGAAGATCGTCGAAAACGCGGTTGACCGCACGATTCGCGCCGTGCTCGAAGGCGAAGTCGATATCATGCTGGCCAACACGGTTGAGATGTACAAGCTGCTGCGTAAGAAGGGACTGGAAGGCCAGCTCGTAGCAACCAACCTGCACGAACGCCGCAGCGTGGTCGACATGGATGAGGTGGAATACCTGTACAACCTCGGTCTGGTGAAGCTGCACACGCCCATCCTGCTCGGCAACGTTTACGACAACCGTGAACCGAACGACGAACCGGCCATCACCACCGTTGGGCGCGCGCTCTTCAACCGCATCCTGCCCGACGAGATGCGCTATGTCGAAGAAACGCTGGGCAAGAAGGGCCTGCAAACGCTGGTCGCCAACTGCTATCAGCGTCTCGGCTCGGACACCACGACCG
>QGUR01000249.1 GCA_003242205.1 Chloroflexota bacterium
AAACAAAATGGCAACAGCAACGAAGCCCATTGCAAAGGCAGAAAAGAAGCCTACAAATGGGCGCACGCCCGAAAAGAAGTGGGTCTATCTGTTCAGCGAACTCAACGAAGCCGAAACTACCGTCGGCGGCATGTGGGACGACGTTAAGGCGCTGCTGGGCGGCAAGGGCGCAAACCTTGCCGAAATGACGCGCATCGGCGTGCCGGTCCCTCCCGGGTTCACAGTCACGACCGAAGCCTGTAACGCCTATCTGGCGGCCGGCCAGGTCTTCCCCGAAGGCATGTGGGAACAGGTGCTGTCGGCGTTAAAGGTCGTCGAAGAGAAAACCGGCAAGAAGTTCGGCGACCCAGAAAATCCGCTGCTGGTTTCCGTTCGTTCTGGCGCGAAATTCTCGATGCCCGGCATGATGGACACGGTGCTCAATCTGGGCACAACCGACACCGTGGCCGAGGGCATGGTCAAGCTGACCGGCGACGAGCGTTTTGTCTATGACGCGTACCGCCGTCTGGTGCAGATGTTCGGCAGCGTCGTCATGGGCATCGAAGACGAAGCCTTCGAGGACTACCTGACCGAAGTCAAGGCCAAGAAGGGGGTCAGCTCGGACACCGAACTGACCGCCGACGACTGGAAGCAGGTGACCGCTGAATTCAAGCGCATCTATAAGGAGCACGTGGGCGAGGAATTCCCACAGGATCCGTTCAAGCAGCTCTCGCTGGCGATTGAGGCCGTTTTCAAATCGTGGAACGGCAAGCGCGCGGTTGACTATCGCAATGCAACCGGAATCAGCCACAATCTGGGCACGGCGGTCAACGTCCAGACGATGGTCTTCGGCAACATGGGCGAAAACAGCGGTACGGGCGTCGCCTTCACGCGTAATCCCGCCACTGGCGAGCGCAAGCTGTTCGGCGACTACCTGATGAACGCTCAGGGCGAGGACGTGGTGGCCGGTATCCGCACGCCACTGCCCATCTCCATGCTGGAACAGGAAAACCCCGAAATTTACGCGCAATTCAACGACATCGCCCAGAAGCTGGAGCGCCATTACCGCGAGATGCAGGACGTCGAGTTCACCATCGAGCGCGGCAAGCTGTGGATGCTCCAGACCCGCGACGGCAAGCGCACGGCGCGCGCCGCGGTGCGGATCGCCGTTGAGCTGGCGCGTGAAGGTCTGATCACGCAACAGGAAGCCGTCCTGCGTGTGAGCACCGATCAGGTATTGCAGCTTCTGCACCCGCAGTTCGACGCGGACGCCAAGGCCGAAGCCAAGAAAGCCGGCCGGTTGATCGCCACGGGCGTGAACGCTTCCCCCGGCGCGGCGGTGGGCGTCGTTGCCTTCGACGCCGATCTGGCCGAGAAGTGGGGTAAGGCAGGCCAGAGCGTGATCATGGTTCGTCCCGAAACCAAGCCGGACGACGTTCATGGCATGCTCGCTTCCAAAGGTATTCTGACCAGCCGGGGCGGCGCGACCAGCCATGCGGCAGTCGTGGCGCGGCAGTTCGGCGTGCCGTGCGTCTGCGGCGCGGAAGCGCTCCACATCGACGTGCGCGCCCGTCGCATGAAGGTCGGCGATCTGATCATCAAGGAAGGCGATACGATTTCGATTGACGGCGGCGCTGGCGAAGTCTACGTCGGCGAAATCCCGCGCATCGAACCGGACTTCAGCCGCGAGACCTATCTGCGCGAGCTATTGAGCTGGGCCGACAAGTATCGCCGTCTGGATGTGTATGCGAACGCCGATTACCCGCAGGACGCCCGTCGCGCCCGCGAGTACGGCGCGGTCGGCATCGGCCTGTGCCGCACCGAGCATATGTTCTTCCAGGAAGAGCGCCTGCCCATCGTTCAGGCCATGATTTTGGCCGAACCGAACAGCGAAGAAGAAAAGGCCCAGTTGGAGAAACTCCAGGCCTTCCAGAGCGACGACTTCTACGGCATCTTCAAGGCGATGGACGGGCTGCCGGTCATCGTCCGCCTGCTCGACCCGCCGCTACACGAATTCCTGCCCAAACACGAGGATCTGGCGCTGCGCGCTGCCGGCCTCCGCATCCTCGGCGACCGTCCCAACGAACTGGAGCGTATTGAGTCGCTCATGGCAGCGGTCAAGAATTTCGAGGAATTCAACCCGATGCTCGGCCTGCGCGGCTGCCGTCTGGGTATCATGCGCCCTGAACTGACCAAGATGCAGGTGCGCGCGCTGTTCGAGGCGGTCTGCAAGCTGACGACGGAAGGCGTCGAGTGCCATCCTGAGATCATGATCGCCGTGACCAGCACAGCGAACGAGGTGAAGTTCCTGCGCGAGTTGATCTACGAAGTCGCCAAGGAAGTCATGGGCGAGTACGGCTGCACCGTGTCCTTCAAGGTCGGCACGATGATCGAGCTGCCGCGCGCGGCCATCACCGCCGACGAGATGGCGCAGTACTCCGAGTTCTTCTCCTTCGGCACCAACGACCTGACGCAGACGGTGTACGGCATCAGCCGCGACGACGCCGAAGGCAAATTCCTGCTCGATTATGTCGAGCGTGGCATTCTGCCGGAAAACCCGTTCCAGGTTCTGGATCAGGATGCCGTTGGCTATCTGGTCGAACTGGCGGTCATGAAGGGCCGGCGCGTACGCCGCAACCTCGAAGTCGGCATCTGCGGCGAGCACGGCGGCGAACCGAAGAGCATCGAATTCTTCCACAAGGCCCGCCTCTGCTTCGTGAGCTGCTCGCCCTTCCCCGTGCCGGTGGCGCGTCTGGCGGCGGCGCACGCCGCGCTGCGCGAGGCCGGTATCGGCGCGAAGGAATAAGTCGGCTACTTAGCCACAAAAACGGCAGGGCCGCCTGCATAGCGGCGGCCCTGAAAACGCAGAAAGCTAGTGAAAAGAAAAGCGCCCCGTGATGGGGTGCTTTTCTCTTATCTATTGCTGTCTTATTGCGTCAGGATCGCCTGAGCGCTCTGAGGATTGCCAGCAGGACGATCGCGCCGATGGTGGCGACCACAAGCGACACGATAACGCCGGTAATGCCGCCCTCCGGACGGCTGATCCCCAGCAAGCTAACGATCAGGCCGCCGATCACGGAACCCAGCAACCCGACGATGATGTCGGTAATCAACGGCTGATCCGTACTCATGATCGAATGCGCGATAGCACCCGCGATCGCGCCGATAATCAGCCAGCCGATACATACAAACGGAGCGGCGAGAATATCAGCAATGATGTCCATAAAGTTGGAACCTCCAGTGGAATTTGCATGATTCAGCCAGATTCAATTCACGCATTGCTTTCATCATAACAGCATCAATTTCAAAGTCAATTACTTATATTTGGAAATAATTTTCATACAATGAGAATGGTAGCGGTAGTGACACGGCGCGCCACGAGGAACCTCCCTCCTGCCGTGCCACTATGCTGCGCTTGTTTGCAAGCCACCGCGGTGAGGTTAGAGCGCGTAGTACAGCCGCGCGGCGACATCGCCTTCCTCGTGCAGCAGCGTCGCCGCCTCGCCGTGTACCAGTTCGATATCGCCGTTGAGTTGAAGGACGCGGAAGGCCAGATTGTTGTCCTGCACCTCGTCGGCAAACGGCCACATCAGGATCAGCTTTTCAACACGCTGCATGTCCAGCGCCTCGCCGACAGCCTTGCGCCCCAGCGCCCCACGACCGCCAGATTTGGCGAAATCGATCACCTGAGAGACAAGCTCAAGCTCGTGCCGGCGTTCATATTCCAGCGCCAGCGGTTGAACGCGGTCGAGGATTTGCGTCGTTGTTTCGTTCATGGGGATGCTGGCGATACCGACGAGCAGGTCTTTCATCCGGTCGTTCAGCTGGTTCTTGAGGATGTGCGCCGCCTGCTCCGAGCCGCCGATGATGATGCGTTCGGTATCGTGCCGCTTCACCTGCTTCTCGATCTCGCCGATAATACCGCGGAAAAAGCGCAGGCGATACTCATCCAGCATGTTCTCATACTGGTCGACGCCGGTCCCGCCATGTACGGCGGCGTTGTCGAGGCCCGGTCTGGGCGCGTTCATTTTCGTGCGCTCCGGGAAGTCATATTCTTCGATGTCGATTTCCATACTGCCCTGAAAACCGACCGAGCCAAGATAGGTAGTGAAGAAGCGCGCCTTCTCCTGATCGACCATGACAATCAGGTACGGCTCGTATTCGTCGATCATCCACAGCAGGTGGCCGATCTGCGGCCTGCCAAACCAGATCTGATTCTCGTCGATCCTGATCGGCAGTTCATAGACCGTCTGGAAAGACGCCCCGGCGATAACCGCCAGAGTCTTGCCGCCCGGTATGTACGTGCGAACGAGGTCTCGCACCCGGTCGCGAATGTGGGGCCAGGCTTCGCGCTGGCCGGCATCCAGACTTCGCTCGAAGTTATCCAACTGGTTTTTGATCCAGATTTGCCAGGCAGGACGATCGGCCTGGTTTTCGCGCGTCTCGTTATCCACGTCAACAAACAGCGTCAACGTGTGTTCGTCGGTTTGCGACAGCAATTGCCTTACGTCGTGCATGCCTAACATGAGCGGCTCCTATATTCATTACGATTTTAATTTTATCACGAGCAGGATGGCGTTGCCGCTTAGAAGGCCCTGAGTGTTGGCAGCATTGCCACACTCAGGCACGACCAGTCATGCTGTATCGAGTTGAGCAAGCGAATATGGGCGGAAAACCTAGCCGCGCAGAGGCCCTTCAGCGCGCGTTTCCCGGAATCCCTCGCCAAACGCCGAGTGGCCCTGACCGATGACAAGGAAGGCATCGGGATCGGTTTGCATGACCAGCCGTTGTAGCTGGTTGACCTCAGGGCGGGAGACGGTGACATAAAGCACCGTGCGCGCCTGTCCGGTGAACATGCCTTTGCCTTCCCATGCCGTCACGCCGCGACCGAGACGATGCAGCAGCGCGTCGGCCACCTCCGCCGGGCGGTTGGTGATGATGACGCCCGTACGGATGACGCTTGGGCCTTCGAGCACGTAGTCCGAGACGGCCGCGCCGATGTAGAGGGTAATCATGGCGTAGAGCGCCAGTTCCAAACCAAACGTCAGCCCGGCAGCGGCGATGACCAGCGTATCGGTATACAGCGCGCCGGCGCTCAGCGGAATGCCGAAGCGCTGGAGCAGGATACGGCTCAGCGTCGAAGTGCCGCCGAGCGTGCCGCCCGCGCGGTAGATCAGGCCGCCGCCAATGCCGCCGATGATGCCGCCGAAGATCGCATTCAGCAGAACGTCGTTGCTGATACCGCTGGGCGGAAAGACAGGCGTCAGCAGGTCGAGCATCAGGGAGTAGGCGACCGTCGCGTAGACCGTGGCCGCAACTGCGCGCCAGCCTCCCAGCATACGGAAGGCGAGAATTTGGATCGGGATATTGCCAAGCAGCACCACCAGACCAAGCGGCGTGCCGATCAGATGGTTGAGGATGACGGCAACGCCGGAGATGCCGCTTGGCGCGATGCGAAACGGCGCTTCAAACACAATGACGGCGACCGCGGAGATAAACGCCCCCAGCGTGAGGAGAATGAACGGGACAATCGACGCGCTCCACGGCGCGCGCTGTAGCTGCTGCATAACGCCTGTCTCAGCCCTTCTCGATCTACTTCCAGTCCGCTTCGTCGGGGTACAGCGAGCGATATTTAATGCCGTAGCGCTGTTCGGCCATCATCTCGCCCACGCGCTCGCGCCAGCGCAGATAATGCGCCGTCTCCTTATGCCGGTCGGCGTCTTCAGGCGTACGGTAAATCTCGGTCAGCACAAACTTCGTCGGGTCTTCGATTTCCTGAAAGAAATCGAAGCGAACGTTGCCCGGTTCCTGATTGCTGTTGCGGACGTTATCGAGCGTCGCCTCGATGAACTGGTCGACGTATTCCGGCTTAACGCGAATGTGGACATGTACGATGTGCATGGTGTCCTCTCTTTGTCGGAATCACGAGCCTGTAGCAATTGTGGCCGGCAGACGAAAACATGCAACGTGCGCTGACGCCTGTTCAGAAACCCGCTATCCAATCGCCAGCGCCACCACACCGGCCACCATCACCGTTGCCGCCCACATGCGCCGGCGCGCGTCGCCTTCCGCCAGCAGACGCGCGCCGAACAGCGCGCCGATCAGGATGCTGATCTCGCGGGCGGGCGCGACGTAACTCACCGGGCTGAACGTCAACGCCGTTAGCACCAGTATATAACTGAGCGGGCTGAGGATGGCGACGCCGAGCGTCTCACGTCTGTGCAGCTTCCAGTGATACGCTATTTCGGCGCGATGCCGAAGGGCATACGGCACGAGGATAATGCCGCGCGCCGTACTGCATGCCCAGTCATAAAGCAGCGGCGGAAACACCAGCGTTGTCACCGCCTGCTTATCCCATAGCGTGTAGGCCGCGATGATGACGCCGGTCATGAGCGCGTACATCACGCCCTGCGCCGCGCCGTTCTCGCGGAACTTACGCGGATCGCCGGTCAGGATGAAGACGCCGATGCCGATGCAGGCCGCGCCGACCAGCGCCAGCGGCGTGGGCCGCTCACCCAACAGCAGAATCGCCGCCGTCGTTGAAAGCATCGGCCCGGTTCCGCGCGCCAGCGGGTAAACCAGCGACAGATCGCCCTTTTGATAGCCTTTGCCGAGCAGCGTGAAATAGCCGATATGCAGCACGCCGCTTCCCAGCACAAAGACAAGGTGCATGGGCGTCAGCGGCGGTTGATCCACCACCAGAATGTAAAGCGCCAGCGGCAGATAGATCAGGCTTTGCAGGGTCGTCATCAACCAGACAAAGCCGACGCCGCCGCTGACGCGCTTGGCGAATAAATTCCACGTCGCATGCAATACAGCCGACGATAAGACCAGGGCGACTGCCAGGCCTGTCATGGGAATGCGTCCTTGTAGGGGAGAAATCTGCCAACCGGTCAGCGCCGGCCAGTGTTTTAAGGATACCTGAAAACGACCTCGCTTTAAACCTCGATCATCTCGATGCAGACGGGCGTCGGCGTGTTGGTCACGACGCCGGTATCCTCCAGCACGCCGGTTGTCCCGTCGACGCGGAACGTTACGATCGTGTCGCTGTCCTGATTGGCGGCCAGCAGGAATCC
>QGUR01000008.1 GCA_003242205.1 Chloroflexota bacterium
CTCGTGCGAGCACCGAACGGGTCGCCAGGCTGATCACTGCGCCCGCGGTGTATTTGCATTGTTCATCTTTATCGCCGCAGGCGCAGTGATCAGCCTGGCGACCCGTTCGGTGCTCGCACGAGCGCTGCAACCGCTGGTTTCCGCCACCAGTCTGGCGCAACAGTTGATACAGGAAGGCGGCTCCGTTTCGGACGCCATGCCCCACCGCGACAGCGAAGTCGGGCAACTGATCGACGCCTTTGAGCAAATGTCCCAACGCGTGCAGGCGCTGACGGCGGAACTGGAAACGCAGGTCGGCCGCTACTCGCGCAATCTGGAAATCGCGGCGCGGCTGGGCCGTGAAACGGCCACGCTTTACGACATGGACGCCCTGCTGAACCGCGCCATCACCCTGATCGTGGAAGAATTCGGCTATTACCACGCACAGGTATTTCTGGTCGATGACGCCGGCCAGAACGCCGTGCTGTTTTACAGCTACGGCGAAATCGGGCAGAAGCTGCTCGAACAGGCGCACAAAATCCCCGTTGGCTCCAACTCGGTCATCGGTACCGTGACCGCCAACGCTCAGCCGGTCGTCGTCAATGACACCGAGGAGGAAGGCACGCCGCACCGTTTCAACCCGCTGCTGCCGGACACACGGGCGGAAATGGCGGTTCCGCTGCAAGTCGGCAACCGCGTTATCGGCGCGCTCGACATTCAGAGCACCCGGCCCAATGTCTTCGCGCCCGATGAAGTCCAGACATTTCAATTGCTGGCCGACCAGATCGCGGTCGCCATTCACAACGCGCGCCTGCTGCTACAGACCGAAGAGCGCGTCGGGCAGATCGACATGCTGAACCGGCAACTGACGCGCGAAGCCTGGGCCGAGGCCGAAGAACAGCTTGGGCTGCAAGCATCGTACACCTATGACCTGTTCAGTGTGAAAGCCGGAGACGCGCCCGCGCGTGCCGAAGGCGAAATCACCGCGCCGATCACCATCCGAGGCGAGGTCATCGGCACTCTGTCCGCCGCGCCGCCGGACGGCGTTGCCTTCACCGAAGGCGAACACGCGCTCCTGCATGCCGTGGCCGACCGTGTAGCGCTCGCTATCGAGAACGCGCGCCTGTTCCAGCAAACACAATTCAGTCTGGCGCATACCGAATTGCTCTACCGGATCAGCCGCCTCCTGAACGAAGCCAATTCGCTGGAAGAGGTGGTCGAAAAGATCGTCACCGCCGTTATGCCGGACGCGATCAGCGGGCAGGTGTCGATCTTCGGCCCGGTTGTCCCCGGCGACCAGCCGGAAACGCTGGAAATCACGGTTGACTGGGTACGCCCCGGTACTGAAGAACGCTTCGGGCTTCACGGAACACAGCTTTTCCTGGCCGATCACCCATTGCTGCGCCTGATGCGCCCCAATCAGGTGGCGCTGGTCAACGATGTCGAGCGCGACGAACGTCTGGACGACGTGCTGCTCGGCCTGCTCCACCACATCGGCGCCGGTTCCGCGGTGTTCATCCCCTTCAGCGCGCGCGGCCAATGGCGTGGCATCATCTCGTTCGAGTTCGCAACCCCCAGAGAGTTCTCGGCGCGTGAAGGCCAGATATACACCACCCTGATCGATCAGGTCGGCGTGGCGATCGAAAACCGCCTGCTGCTGCGCCAGACGGAAATGACTCTGTCCCACATTCAGAGTCTCTATGCCGCCAGCCGGATCATCAACAGCGCGCAATCCATCGAAGACTTCGTCCGCGCGGCGCTGCACGTCGCGGGCGAGACATACGCCGACTTTGAACTGGCGCTGCTTGAGGGCGACCTCGACGCGGGTGGCTGGCCGACACGGATTCACTTCGTCGCCCGTTCCACCCGCGGCGACGCCATCGCCCAGAACCGCGTGGCCGAAATCGCGATCGAGCCCGATTCGCCGCTGCGCCGCCGCGAACCGCTGGTCATCGGGCCGGAGAGCGACGGCGAACTGGCGCGCTATCTGCACAACCGCGGTATCAATTCCGCCGCGGTCTTCCCACTGTTCAGTCTCAACCAGCCCATCGCGCTGTTCTTCATTTCGTCGTGGCAGCCGCTCGATATGTCTGCTGACGACTTCGAGACCTACCGGACGCTGACCAGCCAGATGAGCACGGCGCTGCAAAACCGCCGCCTGCTGGAACAGACCGAAGACGCGCTCGACGAAAGCCGCCGCCTGTACAGCGCCAGCCGCGCGATTGCCGCCGCTACCGACGCCGAGGCGATCTACCAGGCCGCCGCCGAGCATCTTTCGCGCGCGCATGAACACATCAGCCGGGTTTCGGTGCTGATGGCGACGCCGTTCCCGCGCCCGGATGCGCCATTCCTGGAATTCGCCCACATCTGGACACATCCGTCCGCAGACGGCACGATCATCCGCCCCGGCATAACGCTTAGCAGCGATGACGCGCCCTTTGGCCGGATGGTGGTTGAAGCAGGCGGCCCGGTGCTTCTCAATGAGCTGGAACGCCAACTGAAACGCTATCCGGGTCTGCAGGTACTGATAAATGAAAACGGTACTGCCAGCATGGCGCTGATGCCGATACAGGCAGGGCGCAAATGGCTGGGCGTGCTGCTATGCGAAAGCGCGCGCAAAAACGCTTTTGACGAAGCCTTCATGCGCTATGCACAGGCCATCGCCGACCAGCTTGCGGTGGCGGTAGACAACCAGCAACTGTTTGAAGAAGCGCAGGCCGAAGCCCGCCGCGCGCTCGCTCTGGCGGAAGCAGGCCAGCTTGCCAGCCGGATTGGCGGCTCGCTCGAAGAAAGCATTGGCGAGGTCTTCGCCGGAATCGCCGAACCTGCCAGTTACGACCGCTGGTCGCTGGCACTGGTGGATGAAGAACGCCAGTCGCTCAATATCATCATGCAGCATCAGCCGGAACTGGACGAGCCGGTCACGAGCTTCGCGCTTAACGGGCACAGCAACCACTCGCTGGTCGACGCGCTCAACAGCCAACGCCCGATCATCGTCAACGATCCCTCGACTTATCCGGCGTTCAACGACTACAGCCTCGAATTCGTCCGCGGTATCGGCAGGCACATCGCCGTGCCCGTGCGGATCGGCAATGAGGTCGTCGGCGCGCTGCTGCTGGGACGGCGTTATGACGCGGCCCTGCTCGACCACCGCGATGAACAGCTTGCGCTGACGCTCGCGGCTCAGGTTGGCATCGCGCTCGAAAACCGACGACTGTTCCGCAGCACCGAACTGGCGCTGCAGGAAACCGCGGCGCTCTACGCTGAGACCAACCTGCTCTACCAGGCCAGCCGCGCCCTGAGCGACACCTCGACTCCTGAAAGCGTGCTGCAGGTCGTGGTCGGTCATCTGATCGACGCAGCGACCACGCAGGCCTTCATCGTCATGCTGACGGGTACGGACTGGGAAGCATCCGGCGCAGCGGCGACGGTCGCCGCATACTGGCAGCATGAAACTCTCCAGACGCGCCCGATCACCGGCAGTCGCTTCACCCAGACGCAGTTCGCCGGCTGGAACCTCCTCGCAACAGACACGCCGCTGTTCTTCGACGACATCGAAATCGACGAACGACTGGCGGAAGAGGAACGGGACAGCCTGCGACTGCTCGGCCTGCGGTCGGCGGCCATCCTGCCGTTGCGGGCAGGCCGCCGCGCCATCGGCGCGCTCGTGCTCGGTTCGGAGCAGGCGCGCGTGTTCAGCGACCGCGACCAGCGCGTCTATCGCTCGTTCGCCGAACAGGCATCGTTGAAGATGGAAGCCGCGCGTCTGCTGGCCCAAACGGAACGTCGCGCGCGCCAACTGGCGACCTCCGCCGAGGTTGGTCGCTCTGCGACGACCATTCTCGACCTCGACCAACTGTTCCCGCGCATCGTCGATCTCATTCGCGATGCCTTCGGCTACGACCACGTTCAGATTTTCCTCATGGACGCCGAAGACCGGTTTGCCGAACTGCGCGCCAGCACGGGTGAAGCAGGCCAGCAACTTCTGGCTCTCGGCCATAAACTTGAGAAAGGTTCGGCCAGCGTCATCGGTCAGGTGACGGCCACGGGCATGCCGTCGATCACGGCGGACACCCGCGACAGCGCCGCCATCCATCGTTACAACCCGTATCTGCCGAATACCCGCGCCGAAATGGCAGTGCCCCTCATCATCAAAGGCCGTGTCGTCGGCGCGCTCGACGTGCAGTCGAACCAGCCAAACGCTTTCGATGAAGACGACGTCGCCGTGCTGACGACGCTGGCGACGCAGATTTCGGTCGCCATCGACAACGCCCGCCTGTTCGAGCAGGCGCGTCGCCGCGCGTCGGAAATGAGCTTCCTCTTCAGCGTAACGACTGCCGCCGCCGCCGCAGACTCGCTGCATCAGGCGTTGCAAAACGTGGCTGAAGAACTGCGCGACTCGCTCGATGCGCTGTCGGTCAGCATCTACCTGCCTGAAGCAACGCCGGAAGGCGTCGAGCAGCCTACGCGGCTGCTGCCCGTCGCTCTCGCCGGTTCGGATCATCCGCTTGAGGAACTGGCTCAAGTCGACCTGAATAGCAACGGCCAGAATCTGCTGGCGTCGGTCGCAATGACACGACGCCCGGCGCTCATCGGACAGGTCGCCAACGAAGCCAGTTACTTGCCGGTCGTAGACGGCGCGCGCTCCGCCGTGATCGTGCCACTGACCGCCGGTGACCAACTCGTCGGCCTCATCACGGTCGAATCGAACCTGCCGAACGCTTACGATAACGACACACTGACACTGCTGCTCACGCTGTCTGGAACGCTGTCGGCCATCGTGCAAAACCAGCAACTGCTCGAACAGGTGCAGGCCTCAAACGAGCAGCTTCGCACGCTCGACCGCCTGAAGAGCGACTTTCTGGCGAACATGAGCCACGAGCTGCGCACGCCGCTCAACTCGATCATCGGCTTCAGTCGCGTCATCCTGAAGGGCATCGACGGGCCGCTGACCGAGATGCAGGAGCAGGACCTGACGACGATCTATACCAGCGGCCAGCACCTGCTCAACCTGATCAACGACATCCTCGATCAGGCCAAGATCAGCGCCAACAAGATGGAGCTGCAAACCGACTACTTCCAGGTCAAGCCGGTGATCGACGCCGTGCGATCAATCGGCATTGGTCTGGTGAAAGACAAACCCATCGACATCATCGTGGAGCTAGAGCCAGGGCTGCCGCAGGCCTACGGCGACGAATTCCGCACCCGTCAGGTGCTGCTCAATCTGGTGTCAAACGCGGCCAAATTCACACACCAGGGCACGATCACGCTGAAGGCGTATACCGAAGTCGATGCGGAAACCGGGCGCACGATGATCCGCATCGACGTCAGCGACACCGGCATCGGCATCAGCGAGAAGGACCTGCCGCTGCTGTTCGAGGCGTTCCGTCAGGTCGACTCATCGCTGACGCGCACGGCCGGCGGCACCGGCCTCGGTCTGGTCATCGCCAAATCGCTCTGCGAGCTGCAGGGCGGCAAGCTCCTCGTCAAGTCGCAGGTCAATGTCGGCTCGACGTTCAGCGTGCTCGTGCCGACCGAACCTCCGGCAACCGCCGAAGCGGAAGCAGGCAGCAGCGACTACGACACGCAGGAAGTTCAGGCGATTACGCCTGACAACGGCACAAACGGCGCAGGCGCGACGCCCGCCGTGATCGAAGGCGCGCAGCCGCCGGCCATGTCCAAACGGCAAATCCTGCTGATCGAAGACAATCCCGACATGGTCGACCAGTTCCGGCGCATCCTGCAGCGCGAGGGCTTCGATATCTTCACCGCCACGATCCCGCTGGAGGCCGAAGCCATGGCGACCGGCCTGCATCCGACCGTCATCATCATGGATGTCAACTTCGGAGAAGGCGCGGGCTGGGAAATTTTGGAGCGGCTGAAGAACCGCGACGACACGGCGGACATTCCGGTCATCGTCGTGACCCTGAGCCCGGAGCGCCAGCGCATAGAAGAACTGGGCGCGTTCAGCGTTATCTCACGGCCCTTCATGCCCGAAGTCCTCATCCAGACCGTACATGACGCCGAACAGGATAGCGCCATCGACCGGATTCTCATCATCGACGACCAGCCGGAAAGCGTGCGCCTGCTATCGGAGTTGCTACAGGAACACGGCAATTATCGGGTTTTCAGTGCGAACAATGGTCAGGATGGCATCGCCCTGGTCGCGCGACGACGCCCCGACCTGATTATCCTCGACATGCGAATGCCGGAGATGGACGGGTTTACCGTAGCCGAAGAACTGCGCGCCAATCCGGAGACGGCGGCGATCCCGATTCTGGTCGTAACCGGGGAAACGCTGACCGCCGAAGAACGCGAACGGCTGCGAAACCTCGATGTGCTGATGAAAACCGACATCAGCCTCGGAGCGCACCAGAAGTTTATTGATGGCGTGAAAACGCATTTAGGCCGAACGAACGGAGTGAACTGACTCGTGACTCATCATACCGGGCGCGGTGGCAGGCACATCGAACTGGAGTGCATACACTGCCACACGCGCGTTCCGCTCGACAAAAATATTTCAGGCTGTCCGGAATGCGGAGAGGTCATCCTCGAAGCGCGTTACGAATTCGAGGTCGATATTACGCAATGGACGGCAGAACTCAAGCACCGCCGCATCAACCTGTGGCGTTATCACGAAGTATTGCCTATCTACGATCAGACCAACATCGTCAGCCTGGGCGAAGGTGGCACGCCGCTGATTAAGTCGCGGACGCTGGCCGCCAATCTGGGCCTGAAGCACCTCTACATCAAGGACGAACGGCAGGGGCCAACCGGCAGCTTTAAGGACCGGCAGGCGACCGTGGCGATTTCGGCGCTCAAGGAAATGGGTGTCGATGAACTGGTGGTCGCCAGCACCGGCAATGTCGCCATCGCCTATGCCGCCTACTGTGCTCGCGCCGGCATCAAACTGTGGGCGTTCTTCCCCAGTATGACGCCGAACGAAAAGATGCGTGAAGCCGCGCTGTATGGCGCGGAAGTCATCAAGATCACCGGCACTTACGACCAGACCAAGGAACTGGCCGCGCGCTTCGCCCGGCAAAAGGGCATCTTCCTCGACCGCGGCATCAAGAGTGTGGCGGCAATCGAAGCCATGAAAACGATGGCGTACGAAATCGCCGAACAACTCGGCAACGAGTTCGAAGGCGGCAAGCGCTGGCGCTCTCCCGACTGGTTCCTGCAGGCGGTCAGCGGCGGCATGGGGCCAATCGGCGTCGGCAAGGGCTTCCGCGAGCTTTACGACGTTGGATTGGTCGACAAAATGCCGGCCCTCGGCATGATTCAGGCCAGCGGTTGCGCGCCGATGGTCGAGGCGTTCCGCCGGGGACAGCGTATCGCTACGCCAAACGACAATCCGCAGACCTTCATCACCACGCTGGCAACCGGCAATCCGGGCCGCGCCTACGAACTACTCTACGATTATGTCGAAGCGCACGGCGGCTACTTCATCGACGCCACCGACGAGGAGACTTTCAACGCCATTCGCGTGCTGGCACGCACCGATGGTATTTCCGTCGAGCCGGCGGTCGGCACGGCATTCGCGGGCCTGTTCAAGATGGTGCAGCAGGGCATCATCAAACCCGACGACGTGGTCGTGGTGAACTGCTCCGGCCACACGCTGCCCGTGGAAACCACGATTCTGGGGCAGCAGTGGCAGCGAACGTTCGATCTCTCGAAACGCCTCAAGACCCCGGTCATGCCGGAGGAAGGGCTTCTCTCCGCGCTGCAGCATGTGGACAAGGTGCGGCGAATCGTCATCATCGAAGACAATCTCGACGCGGCCCGGCTGATTGAGCGCATCCTGCGGGCGCATAGCAACGTTGAAGTGCAAATCGCTACCAACGGCGCGGAAGGGCTAAACCTGATTTACCAGTTCGAACCGGATATGGTCATCACCGACCTGATGATGCCCGATGTCGACGGCTTTACCATCATCAACAACATGAAGGCCGATCCAAAACTGACGCAAATTCCCATCGTCGTCGTGACGGCCAAGGAGCTGACGGCCAAAGAGCGCAAACAGCTAAACGAACAGGTGGACATGCTGCTGCAAAAAGGCTCGGCTCTGGACGACACGCTGGTCGAAAATCTGGTACACAAGCTGAACTGACGCGAGCTGCACGGCGCCGAGGCATTTGTCGAGATGAAGAACCGAGCTGCAGCACGACAGGGGATAGTGGTCGCCATGCTGACGCCGGTCTTGCTCGGCCTGGCGCCGATTTTTGGCAAGCTGGCGATCAACGGCGGCGCAGACCCTTTCACCGTGGCGGCGGTGCGAACATGCATCGCCGCCGCCCTGTTATGGCTGATCTACGCCGTGTTCTTCCGCCGCTGGATTTATATCTATCCGGCGGGCTTGCTGGGCTGCATCGTGGTCGGTGTCGTCAACGGCATCGGCTCGTTGTTCTATTACGGTGGGCTGGGCCTGCTCGATGCGTCGCTGGTACAGCTTCTCAACGGCGCGTATTTGATCTTCGCAATTCTGCTGACGCGCATCGGCGGGGAGCGCATTTCGCGGCGTCTGCTGCTGCGCGTGGGCATGGTGCTGGTTGCGCTGGCGCTGATCACCGGTTTCAGCAATGAGCCGGTGAACTGGCTTGGCGTCGGGCTGATGCTGGCCAACGCGCTGATGTTCGCCGGTATGGTCATCCTCAGCGAATACGTGCTGTTTGAAATGCCTGCGCCGACGGCCACGCTCTATATTCTCACGTCCATGGCGGTACTGGTCGTCATGGTGTGGGCGGCAGTCGGCCAGCGATTGTCGCCAGATGCCATGGCAACAGCGTCCGGGCCAATCCTTGCGCTGGCGATAAGCACCGCCCTGTCCCGGCTGACGATGTTTTCCGGCGTCAAAATTCTGGGCAGCCTGCAAACGGCGGTGTTGGCGGTGGGCGAAATCGGCGTCGCGCTGTGCCTCGCTTTCTTCGTGCTCGGTGAGCGGCTGGCCCCGGCCCAATGGGTGGGCGTCGCCATACTGGCAGTCGGCCTGCTACTCGTGCGCCCAAGCGATTTCATCATCCGCCCGTTCAATCCCGGCGCGTTGATGGTGCGCGACATGGCACAGATTCAGTTTCAGCGCATTGCGTTTCACCGGGCATTCGGAACCGATCGCCACGATAACGAATACGGCACGATGGGCGAACTGACGCTGGAAGAGCTTCAGCTTATCCAGCAAATGATGGGCGTGGCGAACGGCAGCGTCGATCCGTTTCCCTTGCAGCAAAAGGCACGCCAGAAGCGTGCCGAAACGGAACAGGTGGAGTCGTAAGCGCCTTTCCAGCGACGCCGCGCCCCTCTAGCGGATCATTTGCCGATAGCGGAAACACTCAAGCCCTCCCTTCTCCGGCATAGCATGTTGCGGAGAAGGGTCTGTAAGTCATCACGTTGATTCCCGCGCAGGTTCGCTTTCTCGTCGTGGTCGTTGCCACGGCGTTCCCAGCCAGCGCAGCAGGAAATAGTCCGCGCCCCAGTAGCCGCCAACCTTCCACGCCAGAATCAGCAGCACCGCCGCCAGCCCCAACAGCCCGTTGGTACTGGCCGAGCCGGCCATGATGAAGTTCCAGTTCATGAACGCGCCGAAGAAGGCCGCGATGCCGACAAACGCGCCGATGATCAGCGCGATGCCGATCAGTGTCTCGCCCAACGCGATCAGTTTGGCGAACCAGACGTAGGCTTCGGCGTCGAGCATGCCCTGAATGAAGTTGCGATACCAATCATAGGCAATCGGTGCGCGGCCATCTTCGGGAACCTGTACCGCAGCTTCCCAGAAGCCCCGCAGCGCCATCCCTGTTTCCACCCAGGCCGGGTTTTGCAGTTTCCCCCAGCCCGCCGAAAGCCATGAAAGCCCCAGCGGTATACGAACCAACAGCCACAGCGGCGCGGAGCGCGTATCGCTGAACAAAAAGCGCGCAAATGGCGGATCTTCGATCAGAATCCGTCCAGAGGGAGACTCAATCGTTCCTGACATGGCCACCGCCTTCATTGAGCGAACAACCCGATTAGACGACGGGCAGGAACGCCATAAGCCTCACAATCCCCGCCCTGTACACCCCCATTATACGATTATTTCCTTCCCGGGGCCGGTAGGCGCGCTAACCGCCGATCTGACTCATGACGCGGCTCAACGGCACGACATTTTCGGCCAACCCGTGGCCCCAGGGCTTATGCCAGATGCCATCGAGAATAATCTGCCGGAGTTCGTCTTCCGTCGCTCCACTGCGAAGGGGTGTCAGCAGGTCAACTTCCCGGTCGCGCAACAGGCACAGGCGTAGCACGCCATCGGCGGTCAGCCGGGCGCGGTTGCAACTGGCACAGAAGGGCTGCGTGACCGTGCTGATGAAGCCAACCTCGCCTTTTGCGCCGGGGAAGCGATAGAGGCGCGCTTCGCCATCCAGTCGCCCGTCGTACAGCAATTCAAGCGGCATGTATTCCGCGGCGATGCGATCGCGAATTTCCTGATCGGTGACGACGGCACTGCGGGCGAAATCGGCCACATCGCCAAAGGGCATCATTTCGATGAAGCGCACCTGCCAGGGATGATCGAGCGTGAGTTTCGCCAGCTCGGTCACATCCTGATCGTTGAACCCCCGCACAACCACCGCGTTCAGTTTGATCGGCGTCAGCCCTGCCTCTTCGGCGGCCGCAATGCCGCGCCAGACGTCCTCCAGCTTGCCCCAGCGGGTGATCTTGTGGAAGCGTTCAGGATCGACGGTGTCAATGCTGATATTAACGCGTTGCAAGCCCGCCTCGGCCAACGGCTTCGCCAGCCTGTCGAGCAGGATGCCGTTGGTCGTCATCGACAGGTTATGCACGCCGGGCGTACTGGCAATGCCGCGAACAATATCCACAATATTCTGCCGCACGGTCGGTTCGCCGCCCGTCAGCCGGTACTTATGAAAGCCGAGGCTGGCAAAGACCCTCACCAGCAACATCAATTCGTCATCCTGCAGCAGCGCGCTGCTTGGCTTGAAGACCATGTCCTCATCCATGCAGTAGACGCAGCGCAGGTTGCACTTGTCGGTCAGTGAAATCCGCAGGTAATTAATCACCCGCCCGAAACGGTCAATGGCTTGGGCCACGGTATCTGCTCCCCGGTTTCGCTTTCCTCAGTGTAACGAAATCGGGAATTTTTATCAACGACATCTGTTTAATTCGGCGTGCGAATTTTCTGCCGGGCTATTCAAAGCCTGCCCACGCCGTTACAATCCGCCGCCAGCGTTTATCACGACAACATCCGGCACGCATGCGATCGTATCTGCCCCAAACACGCCCGTTGGTCATTCACGCGGCGGTCATGCTGTTCTACCTTCTGCTGGCCGTCATCATCACCTACCCGCTCGTGTCCGTGCTTGCCACGCGGTTCGCCGGGCATCCCTTCAGCGACTCGTACGAACTGGCGCGGCATATCTGGTGGCTGGGCCACGCGCTGAAAACCGGCCAGCCGGTGTACGCGCAGCCGCTGCTGGGCTACCCCGATGGTCTGGACGGCGCGCTGCTCTGGAGCTTTCCACTCCAGTCGTTTCCGGCATGGCTTTTCAGCCTTTTCATGCCGCTGCCGGCGGCCTTTAACCTGAGCCTGCTGATCCGGCTGGCGCTGAACGGCTGGTCGGCCTTTGTGCTGGCCCGCCGCCTGACCGGACAGCGCTGGCCTGCCCTGCTCGCGGGGGCTGTCTTTATGGCCTATCCGACCGTTCAGGGGCATCTCGCCGCCGGGCATACGGGTTTGCTGGCCCTGTGGCCCGTTCCCCTGTACGCCTGCGCGCTGCTGTACCTGCGCGATACCGGCGCAACGCGCTGGCTGATCCCGGCAGCGCTGTTATTCATGCTCAGCGCGTGGGGTAGCACGCAGATGGTGATCTTCACAACCGCGCCGGTCACGTTGGTCTTCGCCCTGTCCCTGATCTGGCAACGCAACTGGAGAGCGCTGGCCCATCTCGCGGTCGTAGTGGCGCTCGGAAGCCTGCTGGCGCTGATCTTCGCGCTGCCCGGACTGCTGAGCGCAAGCCGGGAGCCAGCTTACATGCGACTGACGACCGGTGTGGTCGATTACAGCGCCGACCTGCTGGCGATTTTCGCGCCGTCGTTCATGCACCCGCTGCACCGCGACAACACACTGGCCGCCAGCATCCTCGGCATCGACCCGTTTGAGAACGCCGCTTATATCGGTCTGGTCGCGGGCGTGCTTGCGCTGATCGGCGCTGCGACACGGCGGCGCGCGCGCTGGTGGCTGCTGCTGGCCCTGCTGGCCTGGATCATGTCACTTGGGCCGCTGCTAAAAGCCGGGGGCGAGTTGGTCAGCGTCGTGATCGACGATTACAGCACGCGCATCGTCCTGCCGTGGGCCGCGATCTACGATTTGCCCATCATCCGCATTACGCGCACGCCCGGACGCTTCAACTTCACGCTGGCGTTGGCCGTCGCCATGATGGCGGCGTATGGCGCGCGATGGCTGGCCTCACGGCTGAACCACCGCCGGGCTGGACCGGCAACCCTTATCTTGATCGCGCTGATCCTCTACGACTACCAGTTCTGGTGGAACGCATCCGGCACGTTGCCAGACCTGCCGACGGT
This sequence comes from Chloroflexota bacterium, assembly GCA_003242205.1. GTDB lineage: Bacteria > Chloroflexota > Anaerolineae > Aggregatilineales > Phototrophicaceae > ZC4RG36. The sequence goes on from QGUR01000008.1 coordinate 12,550, forward strand.
AGAAGGCATCGTCCCCGAACCGGTGCGCGCGCTTTCGACCCGCGATGACATTCGGGCCGTCTTCGACGTGCCGTGGCAGCACCCACTCGCGGCCAAAGCCGGCCTCTGGCTGCAAACAGGCCACCAGCGCCCGCTGATCGCCGGGCATATCGCCCGCCAGACTCCCATTGACCCGGCCAAACTGACCATCCTGCAGGCGACCTTCGATCCGGCGCTGCTGGACGCCACCGGGGCCGACGTCATCATCCTGCACCGAGAATGGGATGACGAAGCAGGCGTACTTGAGGCAACGCTGCACGACCGCTTCGGCCCGCCGCTCTACGAAGACGAACGGTTCGCGGTTTTTGACGTGCCAGAACCGGATGGAGCGCCGGGATTCGTCGCGTTGCCGTTATCGGAGATGACGCTGCACGACCGGCTGGAAACCTACGTCTACACACCGAATGAGACACAGATCGAAATCGCGGTCGAGTACAGCGGCGACACGCAAACGGTGACGCTTGAACTGGACGAGCAGCCTGTCACGTTCTGGCGGGCGGAAGGTCACGGCGTCCTTGAGGTTCCGCCAACCCTGCCCGCAGGTTACCATCGCCTCGCGCTCTCGCTGACGCCCGCCTGCCCGCCGCAAGCGCCCGAACCGCTGGAGTGCAACGCTGTCATCATACACCGGCTGGAAGCTGCGCCCGCAACCGATTAAGCGCCGGACGGCGAGAAGTCTGCCAATGCGCTCTTCTGCAGGGCTGGCACGCGCTAAACCGGCGGAATGTTTCACCTGCCGGCAAATCGTATAGAATAGCGCGGCTTGAAATCAGGGCGCGTTCGATGTGCTGCGCGCCGGCTACACCGAGACAACGCGACGATGACTTTCCCGCGCTTGCGACATCATCTGGCTGCTGCTGGCGTCTATCTGCTGGCGGCGCTGCTTATCACGTGGCCGCTGGTCACAAAACTGACGACGGAGTTCACCGGCTTTGGCTACAGTGATGCCTACGAAATGGCGCATCACATCTGGTGGTTCAAATATGCGCTGCAAACCGGCAACGATCTGTTCTACCAGTCGATGCTCGGTTATCCGAACGGTATCGAAGGCATCACGCTGTGGGCGCACCCGCTTCAGTTCTTCCCGGCGTGGCTGCTGGCCTTCGTCATGCCACTGCCCGCCGCCTACAATCTGTCGATTCTGCTGTCGCTCGTCCTTAACGGGCTGGCGCTGTATTGGCTCGCGCTCTATCTGACGCGCGGGCAGTTCGGCCCCGCATTGCTGGCCGGGCTGGTCTACCTCGCATTCCCGACGATGCAGGGGCATCTGGGGGCAGGCCATGCCGGATTAATGGTGCAGTGGCCGGTTCCGCTGTTTTTGTACGCGCTCTTCCGCCTGAGTGAACGCTTTTCAAAGCGCCGGTTTGTTCTGACCGCGCTGCTGTTCGTCATGTCAACCTTCGGCCACACGCTGCAGGTCATCTACGTGTTGCTGCCGGTCTCGGCCCTGTTTCTATTCAGGCTGACGCTGCGGCGGGAGTGGAAGCGGCTGGCCCGCGTTGTCCCGGCACTGACACTGGGCGCGGTCGCTCTGGGCCTGTTCCTCATCCCGGTCGCCCGCGCGACTTTGACCTCGGCGGCGATCAGCGAGGCGGGCGGCGCGGTGCGCTACAGCGCCGACCTGCTGGCAGCGGTCACGCCGTCGTTTTTCCACCCGCTCTTCGGCCAACTGGAATACACGCACCGCGTCCTTGGAATCAACATCGACGAAGGCTACGCCTATGCCGGTCTGGTGGCCGGCGTGCTGGCATTGCTAGCGCTCTGGAAGATGCGGGCAGCGCGCTGGTGGGCGGCGCTCGGCATCGTCGCTTATGGCCTGTCGCTTGGGCCGCTGCTCAAGCTGCTCGACCAGCCGTTACGCCTGCACATCGCCGGCTACGAAACCTTTCTACCGCTGCCGGGGGCGCTCATTGACGCGCTGCCGCTGCTCAATCTGGCGCGCACGCCGGGGCGCTTCAACTTCACGCTGGCGCTGGCCGTCGCCGTGCTCACCGCCTTCGCGCTGGCTTATCTGTGGCCACGTCTGGGGCGCGCGCGCTGGCCTGTGGCCGGAATACTGGCGGGCCTGATGCTGTTTGAGTATCAGGCATTTTGGCCGCTCCCAACCACACCCGCCTTCCGGCCAGCCGCGATCGAAGCGCTGGCCGAACGCGACGATATCCGGGCGGTGTTCGACGTTCCGTGGAAAAACCTCGTGGCCGCAAAACAGGCCATCTATCTCCAGACCGTTCACGAACAGGCGCTGGTTGCCGGGCAGGTGACCCGTATCACGCCGGTCGATCCGGCCAAACTGACGCTATTGCAGGAAACGCTCGATCCGGCGCTGCTAAACGAAGCGGGCGCGGACCTCGTGATCGTTCACCGTGAATACGACGATAACGGCCACCTGATGGCCCGCGCGCGGGAACAACTTGGCGATCCCATTTACAGGGACGACCGACTCGCCGTGTTTGAGCCGCCCGACCCCGCGAATCCAGCACAATTTACTGCCCTGCCGATGCAGGATGAAGCCGTTACCGATCAAACCGACGCCTATGTCTATGCACCGGCTACAGGCTGGGCGCTTTTTGAGGCAACGCTCGAAGCGCAGCAGCGCACCGCAACCCTCCAACTGGACGGCATCCAGATTGGCACATGGACAATAGATGGCGAACAAAACCTTCGCGTGCCGCTGCCGCTCGAAGCCGGTTATCACACGATCTCACTGCAGGTTGATCCGCCGTGCCCTGCCGCCCACGACGCAGCGCTGCGTTGTCGCGCCGTCGCGCTGAGCGACGCCGCCTTCGGATCGCTGGTCGAGGACGACTTCAGGCCGGTTCCCTTCGCTGGCGGTGTGACGCTGATGGGCGCGCGACCGGCAGACGTTACCGATAACCGCCTTGCGGTCTGGCTGTGGTGGCGCTTCGACGAGCCACGCAACGAGAATGAAATTCGGTTCGTGCATCTGCTGAACGCAGCGGGTGAACTGGTGGCACAGGTGGATACAACGTTGGGAGAGCGCGAGGCGGGCGAGCAGCTTGCCGAGATTGTGGAACTGGCGCTTCCGCACGATCTGCCGCCCGGCCTCTATCGCGCTTACGCTGGCTGGTACACCTATCCCGATGGCGCGCGCTTCCCGGTTCTGGCCGATGTCCCCGGATCGGAAAGCGCTTATGTGCTGGCCGGCGAGATAACCATTCCGGCCCGGTAGAGCACGGCGCGCGCCGGTGTTTGCGCTGGCAAACCGTGAGCTAGCCTGCGCTCATCTGCGACCTTTTATTGACCGGCGCACGTTTTGGCCTACAATGCGGACAGGATCGCGCCGCCGGTGTGGCGGTTGCTGGTACATCCCGCCCCTATTGGGCAGCAGTTGAAAGGACGCCACAGGCAGACCATACATGCTCCGTTGGAAAAAAGCCCTGACGCGCGCGGCCTATGGCGTCGAAGATCGCGTCGATGCCCTGAAATACCGGTTACGCAAGCGCCTTGGCAAAGTCAATCAGGTCATGATCGTGCCCTACCGTGGGCATGGCTCGACAGACCGGTTTTTCCTCAGCGGCCGCGTGATCGAAAACCGCGCGATTGCCCCACCGCGAGATGACGATTCCGCCTGGCTCAATCTGCTGAATATGTATCGCCGCTTCGCCAGCGAAGAGATTCGCGGCGCGACTGTACGCGCGCGTTTTGGCAGCGTTACCCAGACCACGGTAGCCGACCGGGAAGGCTATTTCGAGTTCGCGTTTGCGCCCGATCCCGCGCTGCTGACGCCTGAGCAGCATGTCTATCAGGTCGAACTGGAGCTGGTCGATTATCCGGGGCCACGCCGCCCCACCGCCGGGGCATCCGCCGAAATCTTCGTCCCGCCGCCGGATGCCCAATTCGGCGTAATCAGCGATCTGGACGACACGGTCATTCAGTCCGACGTCGTCAATCTGCTCAAGCTGGTCCGCAACACCCTGCTCAAGAACGCTCACACCCGCCTGCCGTTTGAAGGCGTAGCGGCCTTCTACCATGCGCTGCAACGTGGGACAAATAACGGTTACAACCCGATCTATTACGTTACCAGCGGCCCGTGGAACCTTTACGATCTGATCGTCGATTTTTTCGAGATTCGCGGCATTCCAGCGGGGCCGCTACATATGACCCGTCTCGGTCTGCGCCGGGACCAACTCATTCGCCCGAACCGGCGCAAGCATAAACTGGCGGCCATTCACGAACTGCTGACCACCTATCCAGACCTGCCCTTCCTGCTGATCGGCGACAGCGGTGAACTGGACCCGGAAATCTATCTACAGGTCGTACTCGATCATCCGGGGCGCATCAAAGTCATCTACATTCGGGACGTTGGCGAAAAGAAACGGGCCAATATCCAGACGATTGCAGCTCAGGTAAAGGCAGCCGGCTCCGAGCTGCTGCTGGTGCAGGACACCGTTGAGGCGGCGCTCCATGCCTCGGCCAACGGCTACATTCTGCCGGAAGCGTTGCCATACATCCGTCAGGAACGCAGCGAGGACAAGACCGGCCCCAACCCGGTCGAGCAGCGCGTGAGACAGAAACTGGCAAACAGCGCGGAAAAGAAAGGTTAAAAAGGGCCGGTCAGCCCTTTACCGCCCCTACAGTGAGTCCCTGAATGAACTGCCGCTGGAAGAACAGGAACAGCGCCAGAATCGGTATCGTCGCGATGGTCGCAACCGCCATCATTTCAGGCCAGCGATACTGAAATTCCTGAAGAAAGACCAGACTGATCCCGGCGGGCAGCGGACGGAGTTCGTTGGAACTGGTGAATGTCAGTCCAAACATGAACTCGTTCCACGACGTGACAAAGATGAAAATGCTCGAAGCCGCCAACCCAGGACGAGACATCGGAAAAACAATGCGTATTAAGGTGTGAAATGGCCCTGCGCCGTCAATATATGCCGCTTCTTCAACCTCACGAGGCAAGGTGTCGAAGAACGATTTGAGCAGCCAGACGACGATGGGAAGCGTGATTACCGTATGGCCGATGATGAGCGCCCAGAAACTGTTGAGCAACCGAAGCTGCGCGAACATCATGTACATGGAAATCATGAGCAGTGGCAGCGGGAAAGCCAGAGACGCCAGAAAGAAGAGCAGCAAACTCTGGCTGCCACGAAAAGGAAAACGTGAAAGCGCATATGCCGCCAGCGCGCCACTGAATGTGGCGAGCAGGGTGGTTCCGGCGGCCACGATGAAACTGTTCAGAAAAAAGCGCGCCAACGGCCCGGTGATTGCGCCCCGAAAAGCTTCAAACGTTGGATTTGCGGGAATCCAGGTTGGAGGAAACGCAAAAACCTCGCTCGCGGGCTTGAAGGCTGTCGAAAGCATCCAGCCTATCGGAAACAGCATGGCGATGAGCGAGAACAGGATGGCTACATACAGCAAAATCCGCCCGGCCACATTTCTGGGGTAGCGCACGGCGCCCCTCCAGACCGGCTTGCTTGCAGGGAATTGTGAAGTTACAGAACTCACGCGTTATTTACTCCCTCTCCCTGACCAGCAATTTCATATAAATCACCGCGAACACGAGCAGGAACACCAGCCACAAAGTTCCTACAGCCGACGACAGGCCAAATTCCCAACGCTGAAATGCCAGCTTGTAGGCATGCAGGCTGAGCGTCGTTGTGGCATTCACCGGGCCGCCCTGCGTAAGCACCCAGGGCATGGTGATTTCCTGAAACATGCGAACCGCCTGCAACAGGCCAACTGTCAGCAGCACATTGCGAACAAGCGGGATCGTTACGAAGCGAAGGCGTTTCAAATAGGATGCGCCGTCGATTGCCGCCGCTTCCAGAAGTTCCTGCGGGATTCCCTGAAGCGCCGCCAATGATACGACCATCATGAACGGAATGGTGCGCCAGACAAAGCCCAGAATCATGACCAGTTGCGCCAGCGCGGGGCGGGCCAGCCACGAGAGCGGCTCAGCAGTCAGACCGGTCTGTTGAAGCGTGTAGTTGATGATGCCGTATTCGCTGTTGAACAGCCATCCCCATAGGATCGTAGCCGCGATCCACGGCACAACCCACACCTGAAAAATCGCGGTGCGAAATACCCATGTGCCGCGCAGCCCTGTATTTAAGGCAAGCGCCAGCAGAAAACCCACGACGAGCGAAAGCGCGGTTGATACACCGATGATCAGGACGCTGTTGTAGAGCACCTCCCAGAAGGTCGAGTCGGACAGCAGTTTGATATAGTTCTCCAGCCCGATATAGCGCGTCAGCGGTCGTAGCGGAGAGGCGTTGGTAAAGCTAAGCCGGACGCCATTAGCCAGCGGGTAGATGATGAAAACCGCTACCAGCAACACGCTTGGCAGAAGCAGGAATGAGACAAATACAAAGCGTGCCCGCTTATTGAGAATCACCTGTCGTGAACCTTAGACTGCGTTTCGTGAATTGGAGTGCCGGCTCGGCGAGGGGCCGCTTCACGATCAGGCAAAGCAGCCCCTCGCGTTCCGGAAAAACGTGTTAGCTAGCTAACAACTGTTCGATCTCGCTCGCCGCGTTCCGCAGCGTTTCGGCGGTATCCGCACCCTGGAATAACTGCTGCAACGACAGCGACAGCACATCAGCCATCGCATCCCACTGTGGATGCTGGACCGGCACCGGGTCCGCATTCGCCATGGCGTCGACAAAGATCTGAACGTACTCGTCCTCGCCCATTGCGCCGCTCGTCAGCAAGTCAAGCTGCGCGGTCGACAACTGGTCGCTGACCTCGTAGTACTGGTTGACTGCTTCAAGATCGGTTGTGATGAACTGGATGAACTCAGCGGCAAGTTCTTTGTGCGGCGACTGCTCGGAAATAACGAGCACATGTGAATTCGAGATCATGCGGCGGCTGCCGTCAGGTCCGGCAGGCATGGGGGCCAGCCAAACGTCCCCGTCCGGCGCAACCGTCCATTCGCCCTCCGTCAGCGAGTTGACCAGACCGCGCACCCACGGGCCTTCAAAGATGAAACCGGCGCGGCCCTGCATGAAGACGTTGCGCGACTCCTGAACACCGAAGCCTTCCGGGCTGCAACCAGAGGTCACAACGTTTTTGTACCACTCAAAAGCGTTGACGGCTGGCTCTTCGTCCACCACAACTTCGCCAGCCTCGTTTATGAGATCGCCGCCAAATCCCCAGATCACAGGCAGCGACCAGTGACCGGAATTGGGATGCCGGGCCGTACGGAGCGAAACACCGAACACCGAGCTTCCATCTTCACGAGCCGGAAGCGCGCAAATCCGTTCAACCGCGTCGACGAATTCTTCCCACGTTTGCGGCGGCGAATCGGGATCAAGCCCTGCTTCTTCCAGCAGGTTACGGTTGTAAACCATGACGATGGGCGCGGGAACCCATTCCAGCGCTTTCAAGGAACCATCATAAGTAAGCGCCGCGCGTGCCGCTTCCGGCGTATTTTCGATCACTTCCGGGTCGATCAACCCATCGAGCGAAGCCAGCGCGCCCATCGCATTTAACTGAGGAGTCCAGCTTGCCACCGCCTGAATGATGTCCGGCGCGTTGTTCCCCAGAATAGCAACCGTTGCCTGATTGAGCGTTTCCTCGAATGGCGTGCCGATATATTCAATTGTCACGCCGGGATGCCGGGCTTCGAATTCCTCGATCATGTATTCCCAGGCCGGTACATAAAACTCGAAAAGCCCGATCCAGCCCATAAAACGGAGCGTAATCTCCTCCTGAGCGGGCACGGGCGCGGCGACAAGAAGGCTTACGATCAGGCATAGGAGCAGTACAGAACTAACTCGCTTAATCATTTTTGGTCCTTTCACTCTTGTTCTATTCCCACCAGACAAGTTCGTCCGGCACCCACGAGACACCCGTACGGCCTATACGGTCTTCCAACTCCTGGCCGCGGCGGTTGTCCTCCGTCCGTTGGCGCCACTCAAGCAACTTCGTCTTATAGGCTTCGACCACCTCCTTGTATTCCGAGTCTCCGGCAAGGTTGTGCAATTCGTCGGGGTCTGCACGTAAGTCGAACAGCATATCCGGCAACCCGGCGAAATGTACGTACTTGTAATGCCGGTCGCGCACCATCCACGCACGGCACTGATCGCCTTCAAGGCCAAGCTGCTGCGATGCCTGATAAAAGCGAAAGTCCCAGTCACCATAAACCGCAGAGCGCCACTGTTCGGGTGTTTCTCCGCGTAAAAATGGCATGAGGCTGTGTCCCTGAACTGCGGCGGGGATCGGAATTTCGAGCGCGTCCAGACACGTCGGAACAATGTCGATACTTTCGACGAAGTGATCGACCACTTGCCCGCGATAGTCATCCGCGCGTGGGTCAGGGTCGTAGATAATCAATGGAATACGAATTGCGCTCTCGTAGAAAAATTCTTTCTCGAAGAGCCAATGGTCGCCCATGTATTCGCCATGATCGGACATGAAAATGATCAGTGTGTCGTCCATGCGGCCGCGGGCTTCGAGAAACCGGAACAGGCGTCCCAAATGGTCGTCGATTTGCGTGATCAACCCATAGTAGGTAGCGCGCATCTGCCGCCACGTCTCCTCATCATCGAACGGCAGGCTGCGACGCTCCACACGAAATGGCTCAAGCAGTGGATGAGGATTGTCAAGTTCGCCGATATCCCGCACTGGCGGCACAACATCGGCGGGGTCGTACATGTTGTGATATGGCGCAGGCGCGACATTCGGCCAATGCGGTTTCAGATAGGACAGGTGCAATAGCCACGGCTGCTCGCCCGCGTCCGCGATGAACTCCATCGCCCGGCGGGTCATGAAGGCGGTGTCGCTGTCCTCTTCCCGGATGACCGTCGGATAACGCGCCGCTTCGAACCGCCATCCGTTCATCCTTCTGCCATCCGGCGTTTGCACAAGAAAGGCCGCCATCATGGGGTTGTCGAACGGTAGATCATAGCCCTGAGACTTCAGGTGCTGCATCCAGCCGTCACCCCAGAATTCATTGACTTCCCACGGCTCAAAACCCGCGTTCGTCGTATCAATGGGATCTGGCTTGAAGCCACGTTCCTCAAGCCAGCGGATGAACTGCGTGTCTGGCGTGTGGTGCGTTTTGCCGCACAAAGCAGCGCGAACCCCCGCGGCGCGCGCGTAATGGGCAATTGTCTTTTCGTCCAGCGGAAGCGGAACTTCGTTCCAGTACGAACGATGCGCGTGCGTGTAGCGGCCTGTATAGGTGCACATCCGGCTGGGGCCGCATACCGCAGTCTGGACATAGGCGTGGGAAAAAAGAATGCCGCGCGATGCGAGCCAGTCCAGATGAGGCGTCCTGACGACAGGATGGCCCGCCACCCCCATACAGTCAGCGCGCATCTGGTCAACCATGATAAACAGAACGTTCCGCACTTTCCCCAAAACTTAACTCTCCTCAAGCGCATTCCAGACAAGATGAAGCATTGTGACACCGGCAGGAGTAACTATCTGTTTTGACTACCTTTCCGGCGGCGGCCCTGAAGATTCACGCACAATCAGTTCAACAGGCAGAATCACCGAATTTGCCGGTTCTCTATTCAACATGCGAACGACGATATCAACCGCGATCTCGCCCCATTGCTCAAGCCGTTGGTTAATGGTCGTCAGACCTGGGGAAAACTCTGCTGCCTGTGGCAGATTGTTGTGACCAACGACACTCAGGTCATCGGGCACACGCCGGCCGAGTTCGTGCGCTGCCTGAATCGCCCCCATCGCCATCCGGTCATTCAGGGCGATGAGAGCCGTGAGCTCTGGATGCTCCTGTAGCAGACCGAGCGCGGCTTCATACCCACTCTGGCGAGATAACGTGCCGTCGAGTCTGGGAAACGCCCCGGCATCAAGCCCGCATTCTACGGCAGCGGCCTGCAGGCCCTTCAGGCACTCGTCAACCCCCAGATGAACGCCATCGGCAACGGCAATCACGCCGATGTTTCTATGGCCAAGCGAGACCAGATGCTGAAGCAGCAAGCGTCCGCTGGTAAAGCCGTCGGACCGCACAAAACAGGCGTCCTCAGCATAACCCAGCGCCAACATGGGAACGTTGTAGGCCCGTACCAGGCTGGCGATAGGGTCGCTGGCAAAATGACGATCGAATATCACAGCATCGACGTAACGCCCGTCCAGCAAGTTCCGCAGCCCGGCTTCCGCGTCCGGCGCGTCCAGCGCAGGTGAGCTAATGAGAAGATGGTAGCCACGGCGAGAACAGGCTTCTTCCAAGCTGGCGAGGATTTGCAGCGAAGCCAGCGCTGTGAACGGAGTGTCATATACCCGCGGGAAAACTGCCGCGAGAATGTTTGTCCGCCCGGATGCGAGCGCACGGGCGGCGAGATTCGGCTTGTATCCAAGTTCGAGCGAAGCCCGCAGTACGCGCTCGCGTGTCGCCTCACTGTAGCTGAAGCGTTTGTCAGGCACTTCGGCAAGGATGCGAGACGCCGTTGACAAAGAGACGTTAGCACGCCGGGCTACGTCTTGAAGCGTTGCCATAATCGTTATTCAAAGCAAAATGTGTTTACACAAGCGCTTGCACACACTATATGAAGGTTTGACAAGCAATGCAAGCGGTTGCATAAATTTGCATAGTTAGAGAATTGTGACAACTACCATGGCTAACACATGCCCAAAAACGCCATCACGCGAGCCTCGACCTCATCAACGGAGATGCCATCCCTCGCCCAATCCCAGCCGGTTGGAGCGCCGGCGGCGACGCCACGCGCGTGTACTTCAGCCGGTTTCCAGAGAGCGACGCTGTTGCTCGTAAACGGGGCATAACGCACCGGGTCAGACGGGCCGAGGATCATCACGGTTCGCGCGCCCGCCGCTGCGGCATAATGAGTCAGCCCGGTATCGTTGCCGATATACACAACCGCTTCACGAGCCAGCGCCCCAATTTCAGGAAACGACAGAACGCCCGCGAACGTAACCGCCGGGCCGGTCAGCCCTCCCTGCACCGCTTCAAGGAGGTGACCGTCTTTGGGGCCACCGAGCAGGACGATCTTCGCCTCCAGACGCTTTGATAATCTGTTACCCAGCTCAGCGAAGTTGGCAGCAGGCCAGCGCTTGACATCCATCACCATGCCGGGGTTGGAACCACCCGCCGGATTGATCACCAGATACCGGGTTATCCCCAACGCCTCCATGCGTTCCCGAACTGCCATCACATCGGCTTCGCGTACTGGCACGTTCGCTTTGCAATCGTCGACGGAAAGGCCGAGAACACGCGCCACATCGAGATAGAGATCGGCCTCGTTGCGCCTCGCATTCGGGTCGATGGGCGCGCGCAGGTTGTAGCCAAAGCCACGTCCCGCGCTATCCAATCCCGCACGAAACGGGATGCCGGAGAGCAGCACCGCCAGACTCATCAGCGGGGAGCGAACAAGCGACACCGCGAGATCGAACTGACCGGCGCGCAACTGGCGGACAAAACGGATGAAGCCACTGGGAGAGCGAACCGGAAGCGCTTCAGCGCCGGTATCGAGCACGGCATCGAGCAAATCATGATTTTCGATCGCAGCTTTCGACCACGAGCCAACCGCCCAGACGATATGCGCGTTGGGATAGCCACGCCGCAGCGCCTTCAACGTCGCCGTAGCGAGGACAACGTCGCCAATGCAACACGGCAAAATCAGCACAATGCGCTGTGGGCTGATGGGAGGTCGCCGCGTTGGCAGCCGGGAAGTCAGTTCAGGCAACATGGGGCAATTGTGAAAGCGTACCGTGGCTCACCGGACATCAACCAGACTGAGCGCCTCGCGCACGGTTGCGACATCCATACCGAAGCGGTCGCCTATGGCAAGCGATGGATCGCCGTCGAGCGGCAAATCGACCCGCGTTTCCCCGTCAAAGCGTTGGAGGTGCAGCGGCTTTTCATCGCTATTGAAACGCCAGAGCCGTTCGTCAATGATCTTGCTGACGATAACTCGATTGAGAAACAGGCCATCCGGGCCATAGTCGTTGATTGTCGCCCCGCGATAGTCCGCGTCATCGACCGGCGTATCTACCAGCGTAAAGCAGTACGGGCTTCCGTGACGGTCGCGCGTGATGGTATAGCGATTGCCGGCTTCCGGTTGGACGGTATACGTGTGCAATGGCCCTTCGCGCTGCGCGGTCGCGCCGGTCAGCGGCAAGGGCACGTGCAGTGGCAGGCCGACATCGACCAGCCAGCGCGCGCCATCCAGCTCGATCACAATGGCGGTGTGACAGCCGATGCTTTCGCCCATATCGTTGATCGTCAGATAGCCGTGAAAACCGAGCGACCGGAGCAAGGCGAAAAAGGCGTAGTTGCTTTCGAAACAGGTTCCGCCGCCGCCTCGTTCGAGCGCGTCTTGCCAGAATTGTTCAGGCCAGCGCGGGCAGTCCTCCGTCTGGTTCGTGCGCGCGCGCCGGACAATACGAAACGCGCTCTCCCACGGCACGGTACGGACATAACCGGCAACCAGCGCATCGAGCAGTTCCAAAGATGGTCCGGTCTGCGGGACGCGCAGGTGACGCAGCACCGCGTTACTTAATGCAGTATCGAGAGCAGAAGCCATGCGGGTCTTTTCGCTTTCGACCTTCGAACATGTAGAATTGTGTTGCTTTACATCATCCACGATATTCCCTATACTCATCAATAATCGTGAAATTCAGAACATTCTGAACGTTGTAAACATAACACTCTCTGGCGGAGACTGTGCGGGAAGAGCGAGTAATGAGCGACTGGCAGAGCATCACCGACAAGGTCTATGCAGGCGAGCGTCTGAGCTATGATGACGGCGTCTGGCTGTTTGAGCAGAACGACGTCATTCGCATCGGCAAGCTGGCTCAGGTCGTGCGCCGAAGACTACACGGCGACAAGGTTTATTTCAACAAGAATCGTCACATCAATCCCACCAACGTCTGCGCCTTTCACTGCAACTTCTGCTCCTTTGCCCGCACCAGCGACAATGAAGAAGGCGCGTATACCTACATGCCGGAAGAGATACCGGATCGCGTTCGCGCTGACGTTGAAGCGGGAGTGCGCGAATTCCACATCGTCGGCGGCCTGCACCCCAAACTGGGTTTTGAGTATTACGAAGACCTGCTGCGGGTACTCAAGCGCGAGTTTCCCCACATCCACCTGAAAGCCTTCACCGCCGTCGAGATCGACTTCTTCGCGCAACTGACCGGGCTTTCCCATGAAGAAGTGCTGACACGGTTGATCGATGCCGGGCTGGACAGCATGCCGGGCGGTGGCGCGGAAATCTTCCACTGGGAGGTACGCCGCAAAATCTGCCCCGAAAAGGCCAACATGGAAGTCTGGCTCGCCATCCATGATACGGCGCATCGTCTTGGCCTGAAAACCAACTGCACCATGCTCTATGGCCACATCGAGAAGCCGGAGCATCGCGTCCACCACATGATCGCGCTGCGCGAGCAGCAGGATCGCTCCGGCGGCTTTCAGGTTTTCATCCCGCTGGCGTTCCATCCTGAAGAGAATAATCTGGGCCGCCGCCTGCACCGCCAGTGGACAACCGGAGTCGACGACATCAAGACGCTGGCGATCAGCCGTCTGATGCTCGACAACATCCCGCACCTCAAGGCCTACTGGGTCATGCTGACGCCGGAACTGGCGCAGGTCGCGCTCAGCTTTGGGGCCAACGACATGGACGGCACGATCATCGAGGAGAAGATCTACCACGAGGCGGGAGCGCGCACCAGCCAGCAAATGACCGTGCGCCAGTTGGCGAAATTCATCCGCGCAGCCGGTTACACGCCGGTCGAGCGGGATACCGTCTACAACGAGCTCGCGGTTTACTAGCGAAGCGTACGCGTCATGCCGCTCACGGTAACTGCGCTCTATACCTATCCGGTGAAGTCCTGTGCGCGCCTCGCCCACGAGCAGATCACGCTCGATGCGCGAGGGCCGCTTTACGATCGTCGCTGGATGGTGATTAGCGACGCGCCCGGCGAGGAAGGCCGTTTTCTGACGCAACGCGAACTGTCCCGGCTGGCTGTCGTGCAGCCGGCGTTCACCGGCGACGCGCTCAGCCTGACCGCTCCCGGCATGCCCGAAATTCGCATACCGCTTGAGGAACGAAGCGGGCCAACGCGGCGCGTTGTCATCTGGCGCGACACTTGTAAAGGCGCGGACGAAGGCGACGAAGCCGCGCGCTGGTTGAGCGACTATCTCGACTACCCTGCCCGGCTGGTACGCATGCCCGATGACTACGTGCGTCGCGTGGATAGCCGCTACAGCCCGCAGTTTGCTCAGGTCGGCTTTGCCGATGGTTACCCGCTGCTGCTGGCGCAGGAAGCATCGCTGAAAGAACTGAACCACCGGCTGGCGGCGCGCGGCAAGATGCCGGTTCCAATGTCGCGCTTTCGCCCCAGCGTGGTTATCGACGGCGGCGCGCCCTTTGAGGAAGACACATGGCGCAGGCTTGAAATCGGCGGTATTCCGGTGGATGTCGTCAAGCCGTGCGCTCGCTGTGTCACGACCACGGTCGATCAAACGACAGGGCACGCGCCCCAAGCGGAAGAACCGCTGGCAACGCTGGCGACGTTCCGAAAAAAGGGCAACGGCGTGATCTTTGGACAGAACGCCGTTCACAGGGCGCAGGGTATGCTGCAAATCGGCGCTGAAGTGAAGGTACTGGAAGTTAGTCAGTGATGGATTGGCGAAAGGCCGGCATGAATGAAGATCGGTCTGATTGACTATTTGAACACGATGCCGTTCCACTACGATCTGGCGGAACGGCTGCAGGGTCGCGGCGTGGGCTTTACGCGCGGCGTTCCGGCCCAGTTGAACCGCGCGTTGATGGCCGGAGAAATCGACCTGGCCCCGATTTCGGCGATTGAGGCTGCGCGCCACGCCGACGAACTGGTGATCCTGCCCGACCTTGGGATTGCCAGCCTCGGCGCGGTACGAACGGTACTCCTGTTCGCCTGGGTTTCGGACATTCGCGAGCTGGACGGCCAGTCCATCGCTTTAACCGATCACTCGGCGACCAGTGTCGAACTGCTGAAAGCCCTGTGCCGCGAGCGCTACGGTATTCAGCCGCAGTTTCATGTCACGCGGCAGCACCTGCCGAGCATGCTGGCGGAACATCAGGGCGCGCTGGTGATCGGCGACGACGCACTGGTGGAAGGCACGATCCGGCGGGCGCTGAGCAGCCCGCACGGCTGGAACATGCCCTATTGCTATGACCTTGGCGACGAATGGCTGAAGATGACCGGGCTACCGTTCGTTTTCGCCCTGTGGGCCGCCCGCCGCGATACCGCCGAGGCGCTGGACAAAGCGGGCGTTTTCACCGCGCTGTACGAGTCGACTGAACGCGGGCTGACCGAAGAAGCGCGTGACAGCATTGCCACAGCCTACGCCGGCAAACTTGAGCTTTCGGCGGGCGTCTGCTGTCGCTACCTGCGCGACCTGCGCTACAGGCTGACGGAGGAAGATCTGGCGGGCCTGCGTCGCTTCCTGGAACTGGCGCTGGATGACTTTGACTGGAACCGCCTCTGCTTCTGGCAACGCGCCGCCGTCGCGCTCTAGCGCCAGACATTCAATTCCGGAGAGGATGACATGACGACCGACGTTCGTATTCAAGCGCAGATCGACCAGATTCTCGCCCGCGTCCACGATGGCGGGCGCATCAGCTACGATGAAGCGCTGCTACTGTATGAACACGCCGACCTGCTCGACCTGGCCGAAGCAGCCAACGCACGCCGCCAGCAGCTAAATCCCGGCAACCTCGTCACGTATCTGATCGACCGCAACATCAACTACACCAACGTCTGCATTACCGACTGCCAGTTCTGCAATTTCTATGCCCTGCCGGGCGACACCACCAAAGGCTACGTCAACAGCAAGGAAGTGCTGGGTCAGAAGATCGAAGAGACGCTGGCGCTGGGCGGCACACGTATTCTCATGCAGGGCGGCCACCACCCCGACCTGCCGCTGAGTTATTACATCGACCTCGTAGACTGGATTCACAAAACCTATCCAGAGATTGAGATCAATGCCTTCTCGCCGAGCGAAATCCAGCACATGGGTATCGTTAGCGGCGAAAGCTGGCACAGCATCCTGAGCCAGTTGAAAGCGGTCGGATTGACCGGGCTTCCGGGCGGCGGCGGCGAAATTCTGGATGATGAGATTCGCAAACGCGTCAGCCCGAAGAAGATCATGACCGATGACTGGTTTGGCGTTATGAAAGTCGCCCACGAGCTTGGGCTGACGACGACCGCAACCATGGTCATCGGGTTCCGCGAAGAACTGCGCCACCGCATGAACCATCTGCAGCGCCTGCGCGACGAACAGGACGACAGTCTCGCCCGTTTCAATAACGGCTTCAACGCCTTCATTAGCTGGTCGGTGCAGATCGAAAATACACCGCTGGCGCGCAGCCGCTTTGCCGACGAATATGGCGCGACAAGCACCGAATATCTGCGCCATACGGCCATCTCGCGCATCTTCCTCGATAACATACCGCATATTTCGGCGAGCTGGCCCACGCAAGGCGCGAAGGTCGGACAGATGGCGTTGCACTTCGGCTGCGACGACTTCGGCAGCACCATGATTGAGGAAAATGTCGTCTCGGCGGCAGGCGCGGTGACAAAAGTCAGCCCGGTGATGGAACCGCAGGAAATTCATCGCCAGATTCGCGCCGCCGGTTTCATCCCGGCCAAGCGCGACACCGCTTACAACATCCTGCATGTTTATGAAGACCCGGCGGAAGATGCCAATCTCACCAGTCTGGCCGAAATCCGCAAAGGGCCACAGGCAGGAAATAACTGGCAGCCGGTGACGATTGTGAACTAGACGGCGTCAGGGATTGTTACAGCAAAAACGCCCATCCGCGGGATAGCACCAGTGTGGCGCAGCGCCCTGTAACGCCGTTTTCCGCTGAATGACGGCCTCAAACGCTTCGGCAAACGGATCGTCCCAGAAACGGCGCGCGCCGTAGAGCGCCATCTCCATCACCCCACGGTCAAACACGGCGCGACAGTACGGGCAGGCGAACGCGACTACCTGCCCGGAACTGTCGCGCTGTAAGCCGCACAGGTGCAGGCGCGCGCCGCTGCCCGATGTCTGGTAGCGTTCGAACGCCGCCAGCAACGCCGGATGGAAAGCGAAGTCGGTCGAGTACCAGTCGGAATCCGGTTGAAAGCGTAGGCCACACCCGGCGACTTGCGTTGGATCGACGTAGTAAGCATGGCAGCGCCGGGCGCACCGCGGGCAAGCTAGCTCAAAGAATGTAGCGCGCAGCGTATCTGCCGTGTTGGCGCGTGCCATTGCGCAGAAACGCACCTCGCCCCGCAGCAGCGCGACGACAAAATCACGCAGAGGATAGACCTGCTCGTTAAGCGCGACTAGAAATGAGTCGTCGGCGCTGGCAAACAGGTGAAACAGCGGTAAATCATGGCGCGCTTCCAGCAGTCCCGCCCCGGAACCGTCGCGTTGCAGCGGCTTTGGCGGACGGCGAAAGAACCAGCAGCCGCGCACGCTATCGCGAGAATAACGCCGCTGCCGCCTCAGCGCTTCGTCGAGGCGCAGAAAACTCCACTGGACTTCAAAGGCGATGCGAACGTTACCACGCGTCGCCAGCACATCTGCCCGCCAGTTGTCCGCCGCCACCTCGGTTGATGCGCTATATCCGGCTTCGCGGCAGGCAAGCACAATCTCGGCCTTGGCGCGCAGATGTTCGAGCGTTTCGCCTTTAGCAAAGCAGTTGGATTTCTGCTTGTGGGCGAAATGGCGCGTCCCGGATTTGCTGCGACGTAGATAACCCTCCACATCACAGCACGGCAGGACAACCGGCAGTCTTTCGTCCGCCACACGGCGGCGCAGCGCCTCCCACGCCGCGTCATCCAGCAGCGGGGCAATGATTTCGACGCCGTCAATCAACGCGCGCAGGGGCATGAGGCATGATCCAGCTTTATCGCTTTAGCGTGCATTATAACGATATAACGACCGTCTGGCGGACCCGGCGAGAGCACATTAACGCTAGACGTGTTATGGATGTTCAATTAATATTGTTTCAATAACTTACTTTTGCAATCTTTGAGCCCGGATCGTCATCGTTGCAAATCGCTGAAAAACTCTTCCGGCAAAACACGCTGTCAGATACGTTCGTTGCGGTTCGAAATCTCCTCTTAATCATCCTGAGCATCGTCGTCATCGCGACCGCGGTTCGCCATTTCAATCACCTGCTGGCATCCAGTAACCTGACCGGCCACGGCGGGGACTACGCCATATTCGCCGAATTCGCCAGACAACTGGCAGATGGCGGGCGGATTTACGTTGACTACTGGGACACAAAACCCCCCGGTCTGTTCTTCTTTCTGACGCCGTTTGTTCTTCTTTTCGGTAATACCGTTTTCGCCATCCATCTGGCATCGGTCACGCTGTTTTTGCTCTTCGCTACGGGCATTTTTGGGCTCAGTCTCACGCTCACCTGGTCGCGCTTCGCCGCGCTGCTCGCCGCCGCGATAGCGCTGCTCTATACAACTTACCAGCGAGGGCCGGAAACCACCTTCGCGATGATGACATTCGGAACGTGGGCCATGTTCCTTGCCGCCGCAGCGCGGGGGCGCACGCTCTGGCTATTCGCATCCGGCATGGTGTTCGCCCTCGGCTGTCTGACCAAACAACCGCTTGTCGTTGAACTACCTATCCTGTTGCTGGTTGCCATCTGGCGTTCAAAGCCGGGTTCTGGCCGCGCGGTTCGCGCAGCTTTGAGCGTGGCCGGAGGTATTGCAGCGGTCGGAATTGCCGTTGTGATCTGGGCCGCTTCGCTTGGCATTCTCGACGCCATGATCTATCGCGTTGTACGGATCAGCGCTCAATATGTGTTTACGGACGACGGCGGCTGGCATTTCCGCGAGGATACCCAAGGGCTGCTGGAAACGTATCTGCTCCGTCAGGCGTGGCCCTACCTGCGCCCCCTCGCGCTCGTCGCCGCTGTGGCGATCGTCGGGCTAGCGTTGCGAGCGCGCAGGCAGCGCGGTTGGCTCATAGCGCTTGTCTGGCTCGCAGCCTCGCTTGCGGGCGCCAGCATTGCCCGGGGATGGCGTGCCGATTATTTCACTCAGGCGCTTCCCTCGCTGCTAACGCTGGTGGCTTTCGGGGCAGCAAGTAGCGGACGATTCAGGCAAGGCTGGCAAGTAATCCTCACCGGAGTGTGTCTGGTAGCGGCTAATCTGTTCATCCCGCCCTATGCGAATGCCTCTATCGCTACGGCGCGCACCATGCCGGAAGAAGATGCCGTGATCGAAGTCGTCCTGTCCAGCACTGACGAGGATGATTGTATCTGGACATGGGGCAGTCTGGCCGTCGTCAATTACCTTACAGGCCGCGATTCGTGTGCCAGCGCCGCGCTGGATGCGTTTGTCATGGACAGTACGGCATTTCCCGTTGTGGAAACCCGCATCGAATACATGCAGGAAATGGCCTACGCCATGCCCAGCGTTCTGATCCAGGCCTTCGACTGGGGCTACTTCCCGGAACTGCAAAAATACACCGACCGCTATCGTGGCGAGCTTCTGCTTGAGAGTGCCCGCTACCACGTTTATGATGTCGACCGCTCGTCGTGGCACGCGCTGGAGACGCCGGTCAACTTCGGTGGTGAGGTGGCGCTCATCGGCTACGACATTTTCGACGCGCCAGCCGAAGTTTGCCCCGGCGACACGCTCCAACTGGCCCTCACGTGGCAACACATCAGCCGCCCTACGCACGAGTATCAGGTTTTTGTCCAGCTACTGACGCCAGACGAGCAGGCCAAAATTGCCGGATACGATGGCGTGCCTGTATCAAGACGCCCGACCTATACATGGGTCAACTCCGGTGAAGTCATCCTCGGCGAACCGTTCGAATTAACGATTCCTGAAACCACACGGGAAGGAACCTACCCGCTGGTGGCCGGGCTGTACGACGTCGAAACCACGGAGCCTGTTTCAGCACAAACCTCAAACGACGCTACACGGGGAAACTATGCGATTATTGCACAG
>QGUR01000250.1 GCA_003242205.1 Chloroflexota bacterium
ATCTGCCGCACGACACTCGCAGCATGCACGCCCTGCCGGACGAGAGCGACGTCGACTATTACGTGGAAACCAGAGCAGCGCCCCGCAAAAACCCGCGGGTGGAGTTGAGGTCCGACACCGTCGGTGACGGCAGCGCCAGCATGATCCTCTCCGCGTATGGCGATGGGCGTCTGGTATTACACGGCGACACCGGAGAGACGCCGCTTGCCGATGGCGCTGTCGCGGTCGGGCGAGGCATCGAGTTTCTGATTCCGCGAAGGGTGATGCCGGCACAGGTGGCGGATCTCTGCATTTACGACCCGGCGATCATGGACTGTGCGGGCCAGCCCATCGCCCCGGCGCAAACAGGCACACGCGCGCCCGCCGACCTTCGGGTTGGCGAAGGGCTGATCGTCGTCGTCGAAAGCTCGATTAATGTCAACCTTCGTCAGGGGCCGTCAACGGCAACTCAGGTGTTGGCGACCATTCCGGATGGCACGGCATTTGCAGCGCTGGGCCGGAACAGCGACGCAAGCTGGATCCGGGTGGAAAATGCCACCCACAGCGGATGGCTCCACGAGTCGCTGATTCTGGCGAACGGCGACACGATGACGCTGCCGGAAATCAACGAAGCGCCGTAGTAGCGCCGTTTGCGAACAGGAAGCGCCTGCTGGCGGCCAGCAGGCAGCCCGGATACCTGAAACATTTTTTGAGGAGGCACGCATGCCAACAAAACTGATTGCATTTATCGCCAGTCTTACGCTGACGGCGCTGCTGGCTATCAGTCTCAATTCGCCGGTCGTGACGCAGGCCGAAGCGCTGCTTCAGGAAGTGCCGCGTCTGGATGGCGCTAACATCTACTTTACGGAAGCCGGCAAGGAAGCCAGTCGTTTCGACCGCAGCGACGCGGGCATTTCACGGTTCGCCGGTCTGCTCCGCATGTTGGGAGCCAACCTGCACACGCTGGAATGGCGCACCGGCTTCCCCGCCAACGCCGACTTGATCGTTATCGCCGGGCCTGTCGATGACCTGCAACCCGACCAGATTGCGCGCCTGTGGGCCTATGTCAATAACGGCGGGCGGCTGTTGCTGCTGGCCGACCCGGTCGTCAATCCCGTGCGCGCGCTTCCGGCCAACAGCGGCCTGTTCCAACTCATGTGGGCGGACATGGGGCTGCGCGCGCGCAGCGATATCGCCGTCGTCGAGAGCGACCGCATCGCCTCCCCTCCGGCGGATGGCACTGAGGAGCCACAGGCCGGAAGCGCTGGCGCGCTGATCGTCGATTTCGTCACGGCGAATATCAACACCAGCCACCCGATCGCCAGCGGCGGCATTTCAGAAGTGGCGTTCTTCGGCGCGCGCACGCTGGAATTCGACGCCTCGCCGCAGGGCTACGAGGTCACGCCGCTGATCTACACCGATAGCAATTTCTACGGCGAAACCGCGTATGCCGCCTATCTGGAGGATGGCACGTTCACGTTCAACATCGGTCAGGACACAACGCGCGGAGAGCTGGCGCTGGCGGCGGCGTACGACAACCCACGAGCCAACTCGCGCGTCGTCGTCATCGGCGACCGGGAGTTCGCTACCAATGGCCGCGGGCTGCAAACCTCGCCGCCCAACACCGCCTCCTTCCTGTATCCGGGCAACGTGCGCTTCCTGCTCAACGCCGTGACATGGCTTCTGGACAGCGAGCCGGTTGACCTGTCCTTCCCGACGCCGGGGCCGACCGCAACCGCAACCATCACGCCTTCACCGACCCCTACCCCGACCCCGGAGGCGCTGCCGACGGAGGAAGAGGCAGGCTCCTAATCTCCGCTATCGAACAGTCAGGCCGCTGCTGCCGTTCCGGGCCGGCGGCCTGACCGCAATGCCGTCATTCGCTGCCATCTCGTTCAGGACTTTGGCCCGGCAAAACGCACCGCCGGCCTGAAGTATCGTGTTTGCGTCCGGGTAGGAAAAGGAAAAGGCAATGGATAGCATACAGTGGTACGTCATTCAAACGAAACCGAAAAAAGAAACTCAGGTCTATAACTATCTGCTGACCAAAGGCGTCGATGTGTATTATCCCTGCGTGCGCGTGAAGCCGGTGAACCCGCGCGCCTCGAAACTCCGCCCGTATTTTCCACGTTACATGTTCGTGCATGTCGATCTGGAAGCGGCGGGCGAAGGGCTGTTCCAGTGGCTTCCGGGCGCGGTCGGTCTGGTTCGCTTTGGCGACGAACCCGCCAGAGTGCAGGATCACTACATCCACGAACTGAAGCGGCGCATCGACCAGATCAGGACTGCGGGCGGGCTGCACCTGGACGGCCTGAAACGCGGCGACCGCGTTCGCATCACCAGCGGCCCGTTCGCGGGCTACGAGGCCATTTTCGACGACCGGCTGAGCGGCGAAGAACGCGCGCGGGTGCTGTTACAGTGGCTTGGGCGGCAACTGGCCGTGACCGTCAATACCGACGCCATTGCCAGAACCGGGCGGTAAAATGGGGCACGTTTCCCGCAACAGCGTCTCTAAAGGAAAACCGCCCGATGACATCCACACTCTCCGAGGATCGCTATTTCGAACCGGCGCGCCGCGATCTGGCCCGCCGCCTGTACGACACGGTAAAACACCTGCCGCTGATCTGCCCGCACGGGCATGTCGACCCGGCCATGCTGGCAGCGCCGCACTACGACTACGGCTCACCGGTCGACCTGCTCATCATCCCCGACCATTACATCTTCCGCATGCTCTATTCGCACGGCATCGCGCTGGAGGCGCTCGGCATTCCGCGTCTGGACGGTCAGCCCGTAGAGCAGGATCACCGCCGCATCTGGCAGGTGGTGGCCGACCACTGGCATCTGTTTCGCGGCACGCCGACCGGCATCTGGATCCGCGACGAACTGGCCACGGTTTTCGGCATCGACGAGAAACTGACGAGCGCCAGCGCGCAGCGCATTTACGACCAGATCGCCGAAAAGCTGGCGCAGCCCGAATTTCAGCCCCGCGCGCTGTTTGAACGCTTCAACATCGAGGTTCTGGCGACCACCGATCCCGCCACGTCCACGCTGGAACACCACCGGGCGCTGCGCGAGTCGGGCTGGCCGGGCCGGGTTATCCCGACGTTCCGGCCAGATGCCGTCGTCAATCTGGACACCGAAGGCTGGCGCGATCAGATTGCGCGGCTGAGCGAAATCACGGGTATCGACATCCACGATTACCGCAGCTATCTGGCCGCGATACAGGAACGCCGCGTCTATTTCAAGTCGATGGGCGCGACGGCCACCGACCACTCCGCCGTCGAAGCCAGCACCGAACGCCTGTCTGACGCGGAAGCGGAGGCCATCCTGTCACGCGCCCTGCGCGGCGCTGCCAGCGCGGAGGACGCGCGCCGGTTCACGGCTCACATGCTCAACGAAATGGCGCGCATGAGCGCGGAGGACGGGCTGGTGATGCAGCTTCACATCGGCGCGCTGCGGAACCACAACCCGCGCATTTTCGCGCGCTTCGGGCGCGACAAGGGCGCGGACATCCCGGTCGCCACCGAGTACACGCGGGCGCTGAAGTCGCTGCTGGACGACGTCGGCAACCACCCCAACGTCACGATCATCCTGTTCACGCTGGACGAGACGACCTACAGCCGCGAACTCGCGCCGCTGGCGGGGCATTACCCGGCGCTGCGGCTGGGGCCGCCGTGGTGGTTCTTCGATAGCCTGTACGGCATGCGACGGTTCTTCGAGGCGGTGGTCGCAAACGGGGGCATCTACAACACCGCAGGTTTCAACGACGATACCCGCGCCTACCCGTCGATCCCCGTCCGGCATGACGTGTGGCGTCGCGCCAGCGCCGACTGGCTTGCCGGGCTGGTGCAGCGCCATATCGTCGATGAGGCCGACGCGCTCGAAATGATCCACGCGCTGGCCTACGGGCTGGCGAAAGAGGCATATCGCCTGAACGGGTGACCTCCGTAGAGGCCACGCCGGGCGGTCACGCGGCGCGCATCTCCTCCCGCGTACGTAGCTGCGTAATCGCGTCCCAGCCACCCGGCGCGGCCAGCCACAGCAACAGCGCCATAACCAGAGCCGACGTGATGCACCACATGCACACCGCGCCGATGACAAAGGCTTCGAGGAACGTCAGGTAAATGGAGAAGGCGACACCCGCGATGCAGACGACGAGCAGCAGCCCGCGCGCCAGCAGCGACCGGCGTCCGGCATACCACAGCGCCAGCATGACTACATACCCGGCCACACCGGCCAGCCCGACCGGAACCAGCCCGAAAAGCCGCGCGTAGTCGCTCTGCTGCACGAGGTTGCAGCCGCCCACCAGCCCGCAGACGGCTTCCGCCTGTGTCATTTCGACGTAGGCCAGATACCCGGCGACCACCAGCCCGCAGGCCGCCGCCACCGGGATGAGCCACTCCGGATAAGAAAGCTGGCGGCGAGATGAATGCCGGTTTTTCCACAGGCCGAACACGACCGACGCCAGCGCCGCCACGACCACCAGCGCCAGCGCGAAAACCGGCGGCGTGGACGCGGCTTCTCCGATCAGCGTCAGCCCTGCCGCGACGCCGAGCACCGCCGTATTCGGCGCGGCACTGCGCACGAACCCGGACGCCCAGCGCCGGGCCGGCAAGCGCTTGCGGGTGAACAGCGGGCTGAGCACGGCCAGCAGGCTAACCGCCAGCACGCCGAGGACGATCACGGCGATGATCTGGCCAACGCCGCCGCCCGATGCCGCGTCCGCCGGCTGCGCCTCCGGCGCGACGTTGCCTTCCTGCGCCAGATAGGCTTCATAGGCTTCGCGCAGCCCCGGAATGTCGGGCAGGCCGATGCCGCCCGCCGCGATGCCCTCGCGGATGACATCGAAAGCGACCGCCGGGATTTCGACGCTGCCCACCATGACCACATCGCCGATGATCATGGTCGGCACGCCCAGACTGTTCACGGCCAGATGTGGCGCGTTATAGGCGGCGCGGAACAGCGCTTCGCCGCCCGGCGTCTGTACGTTGATGAAAAGCAGCCTGAACTGATCGCCGAACTCGGCCTGCATGCGCGGGTAATCGTTCTGGATGACGAGATGGCAGTGCGGGCAGGTCGGCGAGTAGAAGAACACACCGTATACCACCGGCTCGTTACCCTGAGCGGAAGCCTGCCACGGAACGAGCACGACGAGCAGCAGTAGAAAGATACGGATCAGGCGCATAACCGGCCCCTGTCTATGCGAGAGACGTGACACTTCCAGTCTGTCGGTTACAAGGCGGGCCGGCCAGTGAAGAACGTCACACTCTCGGCATGGAAGGCGTTACGCGCTGCGGGGCGGCCAGTCCTCATACGGGGATGACGCCCTTTCAGACGGACGCTGTACGGGCGACCCATCGGGTCGCCCGTACCCTTCCCCCTGTCGAAATCACGCCGCTGTAGGCAGATGCCGTTGCACGGGCACAACGCATTGCGCCCCTACATCCCCGCACGGAGATTAGACCCTCGCAGGCAGACGTCATTGTACGGGCGACCCGATGGGTCGCCCGCACCCTTCCCCCTGTCGAAATCACGCGGCTGCAGACGGATGCCGTTGCACGGGCACAACGCATTGCGCCCCTACGTCCCCGCACGGAGATTAGACCCTCGCAGGCAGACGTTATTGTAGGGGCGACCCGGCGGGTCGCCCCTACCGTTTCGCCACGTCGAAATCACGCCGCTGTAGGCAGATGCCGTTGCACGGGCGCAACGCATTGCGCCCCTACGTCCCCCTCCCGGAGATTGCGCCCTCGCAAACACACGTCATTGTACGGGCGACCCGCCGGGTCGCCCCTACCGTTTCGCCACGTCGAAATCACGCGGCTGCAGACGGATGCCGTTGCACGGGCGCAACGCATTGTGTCCCTACGTCCCCGCACGGGGATTAGCCCCTCGCAAACACACGTCATTGTACGGGCGACCCGCCGGGTCGCCCCTACCGTTTCGCCACGTCGAAATCACGCGGCTGCAGACGGATGCCGTTGCACGGGCGCAACGCATTGTGTCCCTACGTCCCCGCACGGGGATTAGCCCCTCGCAAACACACGTCATTGTACGGGCGACCCGCCGGGTCGCCCCTACCGTTTCGCCACGTCGAAATCACGCGGCTGCAGACGGATGCCGTTGCACGGGCGCAACGCATTGCGCCCCTACGTCCCCGCACGGGGATTAGCCCCTCGCAGGCAGACGTTATTGTAGGGGCGACCCGCCGGGTCGCCCGCACCGTTTCAACCCTGCCCCTCCGGCGCTCAATCGAGCCGTGCGCGCGCCATGCCCATGCCGCTGGTCGTCTTGATGCCGATGCCGCTGTAGCGGCTGAAGCGCGCCAGTAACCCCAGCGTCCGCGTCAGGTCGTCATGGCCGGCATCCAGCCGCGCGGCCAGCGCCGGGTCGCTCGTTTCCAGTTCCCGGCTGCGGCGCGTGATCTCAAACGTCACCTGCCCGACAAAGCCGACCTGCTTGCTGCCCTGCTTGAAGTGCAGCAACTGCGTCTCTATCCGGTGTCGGCTGACGACCACCCGATGCTGGATAAACGCGGGCAGTTCCTCCGCCAGCGCCGCCCCGGTGAACGCCGTCCAGCGCGTGGACAGACTGCCGAACACCAGATCGGGCAGCGGCAGCGGCACGTTCAGCCCGGCGCGGTGAAAGGCCGTCGGCGTGGCGAAGTCCAGTGGGATCCGGTTCGATGGCGGGGCCGTCATGCTCTCGTGGATGAGCGCGGCGTAGCTCGTGCGGCCCGCCCAGAGATGCCCGTCCCATACGGCGTCTTCGACCACCCACGGCGTGCGGTTGATCTCGACGTGTTGGGGGATCTGGCGTGCAAACGCATCCAGCGCCGCGGCGACGTCACGGTTGAGCGCCGTCAGGCGCAGCCACACCTGCTCGCCGGGCTGCAGTTCGCCCCATACCGGCTGCGCGCTGCCGGCATAAAACAGCCCGCTTGCCGTGTAGGGGCGCACATCATGCCCTTCATGCAAACGAACTGCCAGTTCAGGGTTGGCGCGCGCGATGATGTCGGGGCAAGCCGGTGGAGCGGCCGCCCACAATTTTGGCGC
>QGUR01000518.1 GCA_003242205.1 Chloroflexota bacterium
CGTAAGAGCGCACAGGCCGGCTTCACGCTGCTCGAAATCCTCGTCGCGCTTGCCCTCATCACATTGCTCGCCGTCGGCATCTCGCTGACGTTCGACGGCTCACGTTCGCGCGCACAAGCGCTGATCTCGACCATGACGGAGCTCTCATCAGCGAACATTCGCTTGAAGAACGATACCGGCTGTTACGTCCAAGACGTCCGCTATCTCCTGGACTCTGACGGTGCCGAGTGTCGGTGGCCGGCTGTACGTTCGATCGAACGCACGTGGAATGGCCCCTACGTGGCGCCATTCGCATTCGAGAATGGCCGGGTGATCATCGACAAGGTCGCTGAAGGTGCTCGCGTCGGTTTCAACATGGTGCCTGGTGGCCTGGGCCGTCAGTACGTGGTTGAAGCGATCGACGTTCCGGATGACGTTGTTCGGCAGGCCTTGCTCGAGTGCAATGGTGCCGACGACGAGGGCGCACCTGCCAACATGGGCACGGGCGTGTTCGGAACATTCAAGTGCGCCAGCCCCCGGGATGGCGTCTTCCAGATGCTGTTCGACACGACCCGCTAATCGGAACGGGTAGCCGCGTTGCGGAGGTTAGGCGTGCGCTCTTCGCCCTATACGCAACACGGCGCAGCGTTTCTATTGCTTGTTGCCGTCATCAGCGCGGTCGCGATTCTCTTCGTGATCGGGCAGGCCTCCTGGCAGGCCAAGCAACGAGCCAACCAGCTTCCTCAACTACGCGCCGAGCGCATGGAGTTCGCAGCGCGGGCGATTCGCGAATGGTACGTCGCAAACGCGCCTGTCATTGATTCCCCTGAATTTGTCGCACCGACCGGTGAGGAGCTGTTGGGCCGGTTAGGCGTGCCACCTCAATGGCTGCTTTTTGCTCAAGTGTCAGAGCCCCTCGTTCGCGGAAACATTCAGTACCGCGTTATCGGCATCTGGTTGGAGGGCGAAGGCGGAGAACTGCCTGAGTTCGATCCGACGACAGGGGAGTTTACGTGCCCCAGTGTTGCGGGCTATCGGTGTGATGAACACTCGATTCGAGTTAGCGGTTATGAAATTCAATCGGAGCTCTACAACACGACGGTACGGACGCTGCGCACCTTAGCGAGGGCCACGCAGACGTATTTCCGTTCGCTGTGGCTTGCAGATCCGGATCACAACTTATCGAAGAATTATTTCCGCGCGTGCGACGCGCCGCGGACGAAACTTCCTTGCTTGGACAGCTGGACGGAAATCGCGCCGCAGGATCTGGACGATCCTTTCGCGACGGTGCCCGTACTCGAGGCCTTGGGGCAGCCGATCTCGCAGGGATACGACGCCTGGGGCAACCCACTGTGGGCGCTGAACGGTGGACGCGACAACGCGAGCAACCCTCCATTTCGCATGGGCTATCAAGCCAGAACCCCCTGGGGCGCTCTCATCACGGTTTATGCCGTGCAGCAGCTGTAAGGGCACGCAAGCTCTATACCGCCTATGAGAGTTTTGGAAGCACACATGATCGGCAAGATGGATAAAACAGGGCTCATTCGTTCGCGTGCCAAAGGCTTTTCGCTGATCGAAATCCTTGTCGCGCTGGCACTCATCACAGGGCTTACGCTCATGATGTTTCAAGCCATTGCGCCTTGGTTGAATCTGCGTCAGAAGATCGAAACCGAGCGTCGCTTGGAACAGGTTCACGATGCCCTTGGAATGGCTTATCGCCTCAATGCAATGCAGATCGAAAGTCAGTCCGGCCCGGTGCTTCATGTGACGGTAGGCGGGAAAACCTACGAGGTAGGCCCCAGCTCACTTCTGACTCAGGATGGTGTTCGCAGTTGCGAGGAGAATGAAGAAGCGGCGGCAGTCATCGCCGCCTTCATGGCGGACGACGCCAATCGCAGCTTCTTGGACGGCTCACGGCAACCACTGTGTCTGTTCATCACACCTCGCA
>QGUR01000519.1 GCA_003242205.1 Chloroflexota bacterium
TTTTCGCCCGAAACTGGTGTTTTTATCTGGCACGCGGCGTTGAAAGCATGAGCCGCGCGCCGTACCTGAACGACAACGTACGTATGGGGAATAAATACGGCCATGTCCAACTGCGCGACTCGCTGCAAACCGATGGCCTGTGGTGCAGCCTGTGCGACTGGAGCATGGGGCAGGCGGCAGAATTCATCGGCCGCGAACTGAACGTGACCCGCGAGGAAATGGACGAGCTAGCCCTCCGCAGCCACCAGCGCGCCGCCGAAGCAACCGACCGCGGCGCGTTCAGGCGCGAAATTGCGCCTGTGACGATTCGCAATCGCAAAGGGGAAATCATCGTCGAAACCGATGAACCAATCCGCCGCGATACCACGCTGGAAGCGCTGGCCCGCCTTCCGGCAGCGTTTGAAGCAGGCGGCAAGGTCACGGCAGGCAACGCTCCGGGCATGAACGACGGTGCGGCTGCGCTCGTCGTCACCAGCCGGGAATATGCGGACAGGCACAACCACCAGCCTTTGGCCAGAGTCGTTAGCTATGCCCACG
Source organism: Chloroflexota bacterium (assembly GCA_003242205.1). Taxonomy (GTDB): domain Bacteria; phylum Chloroflexota; class Anaerolineae; order Aggregatilineales; family Phototrophicaceae; genus ZC4RG36. The sequence goes on from QGUR01000519.1 coordinate 538, forward strand.
CCGCTGTTGATCCGGCCTGGATTTTCTATGCGCCCGTCAAAGCCATTCCACTGGCGCTGGAACGCGCGGGCTGGTCAATAGACGATGTCGATCTGTTTGAGATCAATGAGGCATTCGCCGCACAGGTGTTGGCCGACGCCAAAGGGCTGGCGCGCGAGGGCTATCCGATTGATATGGAGCGCGTCAATGTCAACGGCGGCGCTATCGCATTGGGCCATCCGTTAGGCGCAAGCGGCGCGCGCGTCCTCGTCACGCTGATCCATGCACTGCAGGAGCGCGGCCTGAAGCGCGGGCTGGCGGCGCTGTGCCTGGGCGGGGCTGAAGCGGTCGCACTGACCGTCGAACTGGAATCGTGAGCCGTCGCTTCCCCCGGCCGGACCCCGGCTACTTCGTCGCCGCGCTGCTCCCGCTCGTCGGGATTCTGCCGACGCTGGCGAACGGCGTTATCAACACAGCCGATGGCCCGCTGCATGTCCAGCGCATTTTCGCCATGTCCGTCATGCTTGGCGAAGGCAATCTCTGGCCGCGCTGGATTCCCTGGTTTCATATCGGCTTCGGCTATCCCATTTTCAACTTTTACCCGCCGGGCGTATTCTACCTCGGCGGGCTGCTCGTGCGCCTCGGTTTCAGCGCGACCGCCGCGTTCACCGTCGTAGCGACGTTCGCGTGGGTGCTCGGTAGTGTCGGCGTCTACCATCTGGCGCGGCGCTGGTTGCCCCCCATGGCCTGCCTGCTAGCTGTCATGCTCTGGGCTTACGCGCCATCGCGCCTGTTTGAAGTCTGGGATCAGGGCAGCCTGCCGCAGATGCTGGCGGCAGCGTTCGTTCCGTGGCTGTTCGCCGGCATTGCCGATGTTGCCGCCCGGCCCAGCCTGCGCGGCACTTTGCGTATCGTCCTGCCGCTGGCGGGTCTCGTCCTGTCACACCAGCCGATCACGTTCATCACCGCGCTGTTCGTCGCCCCCCTGTCGCTTGTCGCGCCGCTGTGGGCTTCCCGCAAGGCTTGGAATACCCTGCTTCCCAGACTGACGGGGGTTTTCGGAGGTCTGGCATTAGGCGCGGCGCTGACAGCGATCTTCATGCTGCCTCTGGTCATGGAACTGCGTTATGTGCAGGCGGCGCGTGGCGCGGAGGACAACGTCGATTACCTGATCAGCAACTTCCTGACGCCAGCCGAAGTGTTCGCGCAGCCGCTGCCGATGGACCTGACTGACCTGCGTTTCGAGCTGCCAACGACGCTGGGGCTGGTTGGGGGCATCCTGGCAGTCCCCGGTCTGATCGCGCTGTTCCGGCGCAGGCAGTACGCTTTGCTGGCGCTGCTGCTGCTTGGCCTCGGGTTCACACTGTTCATGCTGCTGGAAGTCTCGCTGCCTGTCTGGCTGGGC
>QGUR01000251.1 GCA_003242205.1 Chloroflexota bacterium
TTCCCTTCTTTTTTTGGGGGACGGTTTAAGTTTGTTAAAGGGACGGGTTTTCGCATTGTCGGCTTTTTTCTGGTCGCCAACATCTGGGACAGGCCGGTGGCGGCGCAGGGTGGCGCGCTGGGCGTGCTGATCTTCAGCCTGCTGACATCGCTGGGTAGCGGCTGGCAGGCCGCCGTGCCGAACGCGCATCTGGCGACCGAACCGTGGCATTTTCAGACGACGGACGCGGGCGTGACGCTGCTGCGCGAGACGCTGCTGGAAGTCGCCAAACGGGAGACGCGCGGTTTTCCAAGCCTGCCTGTTGCCGTGCAGAGCGAGGGCGATGACCTGCTGGCGTGGACATTGCGCGATTTCACCAACGTGCGCCCGGTCGTCGCCGCCACGGACGCCGCGGGCGCGCCGGTCGTCGTGCTGACTGAAACGCTGCCGGAGGCCGCTGCGCCGGAACTGGGCGATAGCTATCTGGGGCAGGATTTTGTGACGCGGCGCGGCTGGGGCCTGAGCAATCTGCGCCCGTATGATCTGCCCGCCTGGTGGATGCAGCGCCGGACGACGTCTCAGGGTGTCCCGCTGGAGACGGCTACGCTGTGGCTGCGTCAGGACGTTTACATAGGCTCGCCCGATGACCTGATCGACTGAGGAATTGGCCTGTCCGGAGTGTATATAAACTGTGGCTCTGTTACCGCACTGGCATGATCGGGACTGACGTATGGCGCAGACGCCGGAAACCGATGACATCATTGCCCGTTGCCTGAAGGGCGACCAGACAGGATATGCGGAACTATACGCGCTGTACGCGCCCGCGGTTCACCGGCTGTGTTACAGCCTGCTCCTTAACCGGCAGGACGCCGAGGACGTGGTACAGGAGGCGTTTGTCTATGCTTTCAGGAACTTGCGTCGCTTCGATGCCCGGCGTGCCAGTTTCAAGACCTGGCTCTTTACCATCGCCATCAGCCGCTGCCGCAACGTCTATCGTCGCAATCGCTCGCTGTTGACGGAACTGACGCACTTGCTGGCGAACACGCTGCCCGGCCCGAAATCCGAGCGCCCGGAAAGCGTGCACGCTCAGGAATCGGCGCGCGCTGCCGTGGAACAAGCGCTGGCCTCGCTTTCGCCGCGCCTGCGCGAAGCGATTGTGCTGCGCTATGGCCATGGCCTGACGTATCGAGAGATGGCCGACATCATGAACTGCCCGCCGAAAACGGCTGAAAGCCGCGTGCGGCTGGCGCATGAGGCGCTGCGCGGTGTGCTGCTGCCTGTCGGCCCGGGTTTGCTGGAAGAATTGTTGATGGCGTAATCTCTCCGTTGCGAAGCATTCCTTCAGTGCCAGATAGGAGATATGCCTTGACAATGCCTCTCAGCAGGCAGGTTTGATGAGCCAGTGCGCTTTCATCCACTGGCGACCGGCTGACCAGTGTAGGTTTAGTTGATCTGTATCCCATGCCAACCCGACCCTTGACCTGTACCCAATGCCAGCCGAAACTGCTGGCTTACGTCCATAACCAGTTGGCGGATAGCGATCGCCGGCGCGTTGCCCGGCATTTGAATGATTGCCCGGTTTGCTACGCAGCGTATCTGGCGCAGCGCGAGGTCGCTCAGGAACTGGCCGGTACCATTCCTTCGATCGGCCTTCCCGACAGCCTGCAACTGAACCGGATGTGGCTGGCGATCCAGTCGGACATGAACCGCCCGCGCACGATCCCGCGCCCGCAACTGGCCCGGATGGGGGTGGCCTGTCTGGTTTTTGTGCTGGCGTTGTTACTCCCGTGGTCGCTGGACAAGCAACAGGTGGCGCTGGCCGTGCCGCCGCCGCCACGTGCGCCTGTGGTGACCGCGAGCCTGAACGTTACGGCGTCGCCCGAAAGCGGGCGGCGCGCGCTACCGCCAACTGCCGCTGCGAGTAGCACGGAGGCCGTGATTCCGGCGGCAAAAACGCCGGACACGCCGTCCAATGTGCAGGATACCCGTTAAGGAAATCTGAGGACTTATGGCAACGACTTTTGAACCGTCATCCGTGCGCTCCGGCGCGCACCAGAGAGAACCGCTGGGCGCAGCATGGGCGCGCGTCTACACGCTGAACTGGGAAGCCATTGCCTACGTCATCATCTTCGTGCTGGCGGTGTTCACGCGCTTCCACGAGCTGGGCGTGCGCGTGATGAGCCACGATGAAAGCCTGCACACCCGTTATTCGTACAACCTTTACAACGAAGGCAATTTCCAGCACACGCCGCTCATGCACGGGCCGATCCTGTTCCACATGACGGCGTTGAGCTATTTCCTGTTTGGCGATAACGACTTCACGGGGCGTTTGTATCCGGCGGTCCTCGGTGTGCTGCTGGTTATGTTCCCGCTGCTGTTCCGGCGCTGGCTGGGCAGGGCGGGGGCGCTGCTGGCGTCGATCATGCTGCTGATCTCGCCGCTCATCATGTACTACAACCGGTACATTCGCCATGATACGCCGTCGATCTTCTTCACGCTGGTGATGGTCTACTGCGTGATGATGTATCTCAACGGCCCGCTGCATCTCAGGCGGCGCGCGCGCTGGCTCTATATTTTTGCCGGGGCGATGTTGGGTAATCTGGGTTCCAAGGAAGTCGCCTTCATTTACATCGCCATCATCGGCTCTTTCCTGACGCTGTACTGGATCGTTCGCATGATCCAGCACTACCGCCGGGTTCCTGGCAAGCCGCTGCTCTACTTCATCACGATGGGCGTATTGCTCGGCGGCGTTGTCGCTCTGGGCATGTATGTCGTGCTGTCGATCGTCCCGCCATCGCTGTTATCTTCCGCCGGGTTAAACAGCCTTGAAGGCACGAGCTTCATCGGCTGGACGGCGATTATCCTGACGCTGGTGGTTGGCGCGCTGGTCGGGACGGGGATCTGGGCGTTCCGCGGCAGCCGTGTGGGTTTACGGCTGCGGGACATCATCATCATTCTGTTGATCGCGCTCGTCGCCTGCGCCGGGCTGATTGTCGCCGAAGAGATGTCGCGCGTCGAACCGGGCGCGTCGAGCGAAACCGCCGAAGTTGCCGATCCTGCCGCGGAAGGCGCGCTGCTCGGCGATGTCGCTTCCAGCCTGCCGATAATTGTGGCGTGGGTGGTTGCGGGGATCGTCGTGCTCGGCGTTTTCATCGGCATGCGGCGCGGGCTGTTCCGCGCGCTGTACCGCTTCCCCGAATTCGATGTGCTCGTCATCATGGGCACGCTCATCCTGCCGTGGATGACGGCCATCATCATCGCTCTGACAGGCGCGAGTCCGGTCGATTACAGCTCTGCGGGCATCACGCGGGCGGTGCTGGCCCTGATCCCGCTGGCGGCAATCTCCATTGCCGTAGGGCTGGCATGGAACTGGAAGCGCTGGCTGATCGCGGCGACCGTTTTCCACGTCCTGTTCGCCTTCTTTTTCACGACCATGTTCACCAACGTCAACGGTCTGGCGACCGGCATGGTGGGCAGCCTCGGCTACTGGATCGAACAGCAGGGCGTGCGACGTGGCAACCAGCCGCAGTATTACTATCTGCTCATCATCATGCCGATCTACGAGTTCCTGCCGGTCATCGGCAGCGTACTCGCGATGTTCGCCGGGTTGACGCGCTTCTGGCGTTTCCGCCGGGCCGGGCTTGAAACGGCAGCGCTGCCGGAGGCGGTGGCAACCACTGACGATGAGGGTGCGGCATTGCTTGTCGCCGCCAACGATGCAGTTAACGAGGAGATCGAAGCGCGTGTTCTGGCAGCGCGCAGCCAATCCTATTCCGGATGGCTGCGTGGTGTGCCGTTCCTGCTGCTCGTCTCATGGTGGGCGGTGCTGAACGCGATTGCCTACACGCTGGCGGGCGAGAAAATGCCGTGGCTTGGCACGCACATCACGCTGCCGATGATCTTTCTGACCGCGTGGTACTTTGGTGGCCTGTTTGAACGTGTTGACTGGCCGCTGTTTTTCCGCCGCGGCTGGGTTTATCTGCCGCTGTTTCTGGTACTGCTGGTTGTTGCTTTTCAGGTCGTGCAGCCGTTCCTGATGGGCACGTTGCCGTTCGGCGGTCTGCAGCAGCAACAGCAGCAGGCGCTGTTTGAATGGCTGGGCATGGTCGCTGCCGCGCTTCTGGTCGTTTACCTGATTGCGCGCGTCGCGCAGCATACGGGCGGGCGTCATCTTCGCAGCATGTTCGGCGTAGCGGTGTTCGTGCTGCTATCGGCGCTGACCTTCCGCGCCGCTTGGATGGCATCGTTCATCAATTATGACTATCCAACGGAATTTCTGGTCTACGCGCACTCGGCTACCGCGGTGAAGACCGTTCTCAATGATCTGGAAGAACTGAGCATGCGCGTGACGGGCGGGCGTGACCTGCGCTTTGTCTATGACAACGAAACTTCATGGCCGAATAGCTGGTACTACCGCGACTTTCCGAATGCGGTTTATGTCGGCGCGAACCCGACGCCGCAGCAGTTGAACGATGCTGTGGCGGTTGTCGTTGGCGAAGCGAACCGCTCCAAAGTCGAGCCGATCCTTGAAGACCGCTACTTCCACTTCGACTACATCCGCATGTGGTGGCCGATGCAGGACTACTTCGGACTGACCGCCCAACGCATCGCCAATACCTTTGACTTCAGCCCATCGAACACGCAGGCGGCGGAGATCCGGCGTGGGTTGTTCGATATCTGGTGGGCGCGTGACTACGAACGCTATAGCCGGGCAGTCAACGGCAACTGGCGGCTGACAACATGGCCCGTTTCCGACCGGATGCACTTCTACGTTCGCAAGGACGTCGCGGCGCAAATCTGGGATCTCGGCGCGGGCGAGGGCGTGGCGCTGGCGACAACCGAGGAAACGCAGCCCAATCTGTGCGTTGCCAACTGGCAGCCACGAAGCGCTGACGTCGTTTTCGGGCCGGGCGGCGGGGACCCGCTGCCGCTGAACCACCCGCTTGATATCGCGGTGAGTGAGGGCCGGGTCTATGTCGCCGACGAGTTCAATAACCGGATCGTCGTCTACGGCATGGATGGCGCATACATCACTTCGATTGGCGGGATCGACGAAGAAACCGGCTCCGCGCTGTTCAACCGTCCGAACGGTGTCGCTATCGGGCCGGATGGCAATCTATACGTCGCCGACACTTGGAATTACCGCATCGTTGTGCTGACGCAAGACGGAGAGGTCATAACTTCGTGGGGCCAGCCGGGACAGTTCGGCATCGAAGCCGCGCCAGCGCCGTTCGACGCTTTCTGGGGGCCGCGTGACGTCGAGGTTGACGAGCAGGGGCGGGTCTATGTTGCCGACACCGGCAACAAACGCATCCGGGTTTACAGCTCAGACGGCGAGTATATTCGTGACATTGGCTCTGGCGGCAGCGCCGACGGCCAGTTGGACGAGCCTACCGGGCTGGCGCTGCATCCCGATGGCCGCCTGTTCGTTGCCGATACATGGAACCGCCGCATTTCGGTGTTCAACTACGACGACGGGCAGCCGCTCTATAACTTCCCGGTGCGTGGCTGGTACGACGACCGGGGCAACCGGCCGTATCTGGCGCTGGATGTCGAACGCGGGCTGCTGTATGTCGGCGATCCCGAGGCGGGGCGTGTATTGGTGTATGACACCTACGGCAACTGCATTGGCTCGTTTGGGCAGGCGGGCGAAGAACTGCCGGTCGCCAGCCAGTTGAACGTCGTTGGCGGCATTACGACCGACGCGAGCGGCAATCTGTATGCCTCCGATGCTCAGGCGGGGCGCGTGCTGCGTTACGCGCCGTATCCATCGTCGGCCATGCCCCCCGCCGGGGACAACACGGACGCGGAAGTAACCGGCGAAGTCGATCTGGAAAGCGGCAAAATGGATCAGACGTTTGAGGATGCAGACGCGGCGATTCTGGAAACCGCCGAAAGCTCGCCGGATACCATCGACCGGGATGAAACCGAACTGGACGCGCTGGAGGACGCCATCGGCGAGGCGGTGGGCTGAGGCGACAGCACTATACGCTTGATACTCACGAGCAGCGGGACGCGCAAGTGCAAAATGGCGCGCGTCCCGCCGCTTTTTTTTGCGGCTTTGTGAAGCCTGTTACTGGTGAGCGCAGCTTTAACAGCCTATAATCTGGCGCATGGGTTGCAAGTTGCTTGCATCCGCTGTTGCGCGAGCGTTCGTCGCGTTGGATCGCTATGCGCCGACAAGACAAAAGGAGTAGACACTGTGACTCGACGCGCTCTAGTGTTGCTTGTCCTGCTCGTATTCACGCTCTTTACCGGCACAATCGCGCTGGCTCAGGATGAGACCGCAGAAGCCCCAGCGGCGGAGGCGGTTGCTCAGGAAGACGCCGCGCCTGCGCCGGCAGCGTCCGGCGGCCTGATTACCGGGCTGCGCCATCTCCACGCCTGGGTTCGCTGGGCTGTCGTCGTGTTGGCTGTGCTGGCGCTGGTGAAGTTCATTGCCGGCCTCGTTCAAGGGTCGGCCTACGATGCGCTGGCCAACCGGCTGATCCGCCTGTTCGGTATGGCGTTGGGCCTGCAATGGCTGATCGGCCTCATCTTCTTCGTGGTACTCGGCCAGTTCAATGTCGGCTATCGCTGGGAACACGCCATTACGATGACCATCGCGGTCGCCGTCGTTGAAATGCTGACGCGGCGGAAGAGCGCTGCTGATAATGTGCGCTATCGCAATGGCGTTATTGCCATCCTCGTCGCGCTGGTGCTGATCTATATCGGCGTGGCGCGCCTGCCGCAGGGCTGGATGGTGACGCCGTCCATCTAGTCTCGATAGGTAACTCCTCTGTTTGATTCCGCTCCTGCTGCATCATGCCAGCAGGAGCGGTTTTTGTTTGGTAGTCGCACAAGTATCGTACACAGCCACATCGGAGGAGAGCATGAGCGCGACAGGGACGTTACGTGTTCATCCTTGCCGCCTACTCGCCTGTCACCCACAACGACTCGCCGTCTGTCCAGAAGTGAATTGTGCCGGCCTCGTCCGT
>QGUR01000520.1 GCA_003242205.1 Chloroflexota bacterium
CACGACAGAATGCGGTCGTCATAGGCAATCGCGCCGTGCGGCTTGAAGCTGTGCTGTGTCCGCTTATCAAGCGTATAGGCGTCCGCAACCTTGGCAATACAGCGAATGACCATTTGCGCCGACAGTCTGCTGCGTTCCCGTGCCGCGCGGTAACAGGCGGCTTGCAAATCGAAACGGCGAAACTTTTTCAGTTGCCACGCCTGTTCACTGAGCCAGTTGCAAAGGGCGTTGGCCTGTTCCAGCGTTTGCAGAAGGTACGCCCGTTGTTCGTCGTCGGGCAGCAGTTTGACCTGTGCGATGAGTTTCATATATGAAAGGATAACACAAATGATCGGATTGTGCAACTGGCGCTTGTGCGCCACCGTTTTTCCTCCCCACAGCTAAAGCTGGGGGCATCCAAACGGAGGTTCCGGTGAATGGGACATCCGGCATGGCGTGCGGGTCCACCTCGACCACCCGGCCGTTGTCCAGCATCAGGACGCGGTCGACGTCCCGGATCGTGCTCAGACGATGAGCGATCACCAGCCGCGTCACGGGCAGGCGGCGAATGTGCGCCATCACGGCTGCCTGCGTCGCCTCATCGAGCGCGCTGGTTGGTTCGTCCAGCAGCAGCAGGCGCGGGTTACCCGCCAGCGCCCGCGCGATCTGGATCTGCTGGCGTTGTCCGCCCGATAAGACCGCTCCACCCTCGTTGACGAGCGTGTCCAGCCCCATCGGCAGCGAGCGAACCAGCGGTTCCAGCCCGGCATGGCGCACCGCCTCCCACACATCGTCGGGCGATAACGGGCGCGAACCGGCGATATTGGCATACAGCGTGTCTTCGGTAAGCTGGCCGTTTTGCAAAACGACGCCGATCTGCCGGCGCAGCGCCTGCACGTCGAGGCTCGCCAGCGGCTGTCCGTCATAGCGAATCTCGCCCGCGTCCGGGGTTTCGAAACCAAGCAGCAGCCGGAGCAGCGTCGACTTGCCGCCACCCGACGGACTGACAAGCGCGACGAATTCGCCGGGGCGGATGTCGAACGATACGTTATCCAGCACTTTCGGGCCGCCGGGCATGTAGCGAAAGCTCAGGTTGCGGATCGAAATCGCGCCCTGAAGCTCGATGGTTGCCCCACCGCCTTCGGGCGTCGCTTCCAGCAGCGGGCGCAGCCGCTCGATCCATGGCGCGCTGTCGAAAAGCTGCGCCACCGCCGTTCCCAGATTCAGCCCGGAAAATAACAACTGTGTAAAAGCGACATTGACCGCCAGAAACTGGCCCGCCGTCAGGCCGGGATGCCCCGACGCCACGGTATAGAGCAGCATGGCCGAAGCCAGCGGGAAGGCCGCCATGAAAACGCCGAGCCGGAGTTGCAGCAGTTCGCCGGTTCGCACCAGCTCGCGCTCGCGCGTGAAGCGGCGGTCCCACTCGCCAAACGCGCGGCTTTCGGCCCCGGCGGCCCGCAGCTTGGCCATCGCGTTGAAGAGTTGCAGCAGCAGCCCCGACGTTTCGCCCTGCTGCGCGACGATGCGCCGCTGGTAGTCCAGCCGCGCGCGACCGGCCAGCACGACCGCTCCCAGAACCACGGCGTACAAAACCGCGCCGAGCAGCGCCAGCGCCGGTTCATAGGCCAGCAGCAGGATCAGGTTGAACAGGCTGATAGCCGCCGACAGCAGCCCGTTGGTCAATGCGTCGGACAGGATGAGCTTGACCGAGCCGATGCCGAGCGCGCGCTCGGACAGGTCGCCGGCGGTGGTTGAGCGGAAGAAAGCGGCGGGCAAGCGCAGCAGGCGGTCGAACAGGGCTGGTTGCAGCGTCGCGTCCAACCGGCCTTCAACGCGCAGCACCAGCAGGCTGCACAGGGCGTTGAACGCGGCAGCCAGCACGACGCCCGCCAGCAACAACGCGCCCAGCAACGCCAGTTGGGCGTGG
>QGUR01000521.1 GCA_003242205.1 Chloroflexota bacterium
CCGTTGTTTAGGCTGAGCGCGATGACCGAGACGCCGATAAAAAGCAAACCACGCCAGCGATTGGCGTAGTAGAAAGAGTCCGTTGGGACCGTAGCAGATGAAGCTGACATACGAGGCAAACTCTCCGTCGTTCGTATCAAAAGCGGTGGGGTTTCAGAGCAGGAACGGGGCGCGTCGTATGTGACACATATATAACGGTCAAATGTAGACGCGCCGGTATCTATTCATCATACCAGCGCGGATAAGAACAAGCGGGCCATTATGGACCTGTTGGACTTACCTTCTCCCCACCAGAAAATGGGGAGAAGGTAGTAGGAGATGAGCGTTCGTTGAGAAGTTAACGCGCGTGCCGGAAACGGGCGAGCGGGTCGAAGCCGGGCGTCGCGCGCAGGACAAGACCGGCGGATAGCACCGGCAACACGGCCAGCAGCAGGAACACCGGCTGTGGGCCGAGGGCCTGAATGAGCGCGCCTGTGCCGGTGAAGCCGATGATGCCGCCGATCCACGGCGTTGTCGACAGGCGCGAGAGCGCGCTGCCGAGCGCTTCGCGCGGCACAGTGTCCGTGACCAGCGCCGAGGACAGCGTCAGGCCGGAAGGCAGCATGGCGAACATGATGGTCGCCAGCCAGAAACCGCCCAGCGTCGTCGCCAGCGACAGGATGATCGTGCCCACGGCTGTCAGCGCATAGGCCAGCGCGAGCAGCGGGTGACGCCCTACGCGGTCGGAGAGCGTGCCGAGCACGAACGGCAGCGGCGTGGCGACAATGCCCGTGATCGCAACCGCGCTGGAAATGGCGGCGGGATCGAAGCCCAGCTTCTCCATCATGATCGTGCGCCCCAGCGTCGTGCCGAAGCTGACGATATAGGCCAGCACGCTTGCGCCGAGCAGCAGCCAGAACGTCTGGCTCTGGATCGGCTGTTCGGATGCCTGTTTGCGCTGGCGCGGCACGGGCGGAACGTCGCGCACGATCAGCACGGCGACGACCAGCGGAATAACCTGAACGCCTGCGAGCAGCAGGAACAGCGTCTGGAATCCCGCCTGAGCGACGATGGTTCCGGCGGCCACGCCGGCCAGAATCTGGCTGATGCCGCCGCCGAGCGCAATCGCGCCGAAGGTGCGACCGCGCGAGGCAGCGCCGGCCTGCATACCGGCGAGAATGCCGATGGTCGATGTCGTGACGCCGCCGGCGAACCAGACGATGGACGTGAGCACCACGAAAATGGCGAAATTGTCCGTCTGGCTCATCAGGAGCAGAGCGGCCAGCTTGACCGCTGCACTGGCGAACAGAGTCAGCCTGCGCTGCTGGAAGCGGTCGGACAGCCACCCGCTGAAGAGCGCTCCGGCGGAAAGCGACGCGAAGATGATGCCAAGCACCAGCCCGGTTACGGCGACGTCCGCGCCCATCGAACGGGCGTAAATCGGCAGCAGCGGCATGATGGAATTGCCGATCAAAAGCGGCGCGAAATTAAGGGCCATTAAGGCCCCAAGTTGACGGCGATTCATACGGTTACCGCTTTCTCGCGCCGGACAATCAGCCCGGCACGGCTATGTAATCTGCAAACAGCGATTTAGGCTGGCGAGGAGCCTTCGGCTGGACATCAATCCGGCGGCCGGCAGCAGCGGATTCCAGCGCTGCGTCAAGTACCTGCCGGGTTTTCCAGCCGTCGTAGAAGCTCGGTTCGGGATCGTCATCATGGAGGATGGCATCGACGAACCGGCGTCCGGCAGCGCTCTGGCGCGTGAACACATCCAGCGGCCGTTCGATCCCTTCCAGCAGATTGTCAGGTGTGGGCAGCGTCTGTAGCTCGCGGTCGTCGCGGCGAGCGCCCATCACCCGGAAATCGGCACCGTTGAAGCGCGCTTCCAGAACGCCGTCCTCTCCGTGAAGGGCGATGGTCTGGTCG
>QGUR01000522.1 GCA_003242205.1 Chloroflexota bacterium
TTGTCAAGAGGGGGCGCGACATGTGGGTTTCTGGCTCCGCATGGTGCGCGATCTCAATTTTCCGCTGGAAATCGTCGTCTGCCCGACAACACGTGAAGCCGATGGTCTGGCCATGAGTTCGCGCAATCGCTATCTGTCGCCGGAGGAGCGGCAGCACGCCGCGTCGATCTATCAGGCGTTGCAGGCTGCTGCGGCGCTTTATGAGGACGGGGAGCGCGACGCGGACGCTCTTCGCGGGCAGGTTGCGGACCTGCTCAGCCATGTGCCGGGCGGCGAACTGGAATATGTTTCTCTGGCCGATCCGGGCACGCTTGTTGAGTGCGCCGGGCCGGTTTCCGGGCCGGCACTGCTCTCGCTGGTGCTGCGTCTGGGCGAGACGCGGTTGCTCGACAATCTGCTGCTGCCGGTCTGCCTTAACACGCGCGAAGGGCTGACGGCCACGCTGGGCGCTTAAGCGGCGCGAACGCATATGCCGATCTAATGATTTTCTGAGGCTGCTCTGATGGCGACTGCGTTATAGTTAGATTGATGTAATGTCTGAAATTGACGAGGAGCCTGACATCGATGTTTTTTGACGGGAACTACCTCCTGTTTGTATTCATCCCGGCCTTGCTGCTTTCACTGGGCGCGCAGCTTTTTGTCCAGAGCGCCTACAGCAAATGGGGAAAAACCCGCAATAGTGTGGGAATGACCGGCGTGCAGGTTGCCGAACGGATCATGTCGCGCACCAACGTGCGCGGCGTGGGGCTGGAAGGCACGCCGGGCCGGCTGACCGACCATTACGATCCGCGCTCGCATACCGTACGGATGTCGCAGGATATTGCCACGACGCCGTCGGTCGCTGCGATGGCGGTCGTTGCTCATGAGTTGGGCCATGCCCAGCAGCATCAGGAAAACTCGGTGCTGATCAGCATGCGGAATTTCCTTGTGCCGGCGGTTCAGTTCAGCCCGACGCTCGGCTACACGCTGATCTTCATGGGGCTGCTGCTGAACCTCACCGGGCTGATGTACATCGGGATTCTGCTGTTCGGCCTGATGGTCGTTTTCATGATCCTGACGCTGCCGGTGGAATTTGACGCCAGCCGCCGTGGCCTGAAACTGCTGGAGCAAAGCGGCCTGCTGGTGGCCGAAAGCGACCGGAGCGGCGCGCGTCAGGTGTTGACCGCTGCCGGCCTGACTTACGTCGCCGCAGCGATCACCGCCGTGCTTCAGTTGCTCTATTACCTGAGCCTCGCCAACCGGCGGGATTAACGCCAGCCTGACGCGCCCTCCAGATCCAAAGATCTGGATTTGCGAGCGCGGGAAATGGCAACCTGCGGAGCAAAACGCCTGCAACTTCGGGTTGCGGGCGTTTTTGTTTCAGGTACGGCTTAAACAGGCTAATCGAGAGGGTAGCGCTCGATTTTGCGGCGCAGGCGCGTCATGCGCCCGCGTTTGGGGCGGATGCGCGCGATCAGGTCGTCGGCGCGGCGGCGGAGCCGGGTCAGGCGGGTTCGCCAGTAGGCGTAGATATAACTGATCTGGCGGCGCGGACGGTTGATAAACGTATACTGGCGTTCGTCGTGCTTCGGTACGCCCCACTTGACGACCATCGTCGCCCACGAAAGGCCGCCGCCGAACCCGGTCAGCACCAGATAATCGCCATCTTTCACGCGGCCCTGTTGCAGCGCCTCGCACAGCGCGATCGGAATCGACGCTGCCGAGGTATTGCCATAGCGGTCGACATTGCTCATGAACAGATTGGGATCGAGCTTCAGCGCCCGCGCCGCCGCCTGCAGGATGCGCCCGTTGGCCTGATGCGGGATGATGAGGTGGAGGCACACCAGGCTCAGCCCGCCGTGCGAGCGAGTTTGGGAAGTACTCTCCCGCATGACCGGGGGGGCGATTTTAAATAA
>QGUR01000252.1 GCA_003242205.1 Chloroflexota bacterium
CGCCAGCGCGGCGAGCGGAATGGCGCGGGGCAGGCGGCGCAGGGCAAAGCGGTTGCTGAACAGGCTGCCCAGCGCACTGCCCGCCAGCAGCCCGCCGATGACGGTCAACAGGGCCAGCACCGGCTGTTCGAGGAGGAGCTGGAATTTCTGTATCAGCGGGATTTCAACCAGCAAATAGGCAGCTCCGAGCAGGCTGAAATAGGCCCCCAGACTGGCACGTTTCCAGTGATCCTGCTGGCGCACGAAGAAGAACACGAGCCACGACAGATAAATGAACAGCAGCGCCAGACTGGCGACCATGAGATCGGCCAGCGCGGGCGGCAGACCGGGCCGGAACTGGTAGAAGAAGGGCCGGTCATCGGTGACCGGCGTCAGGTTAAAGTCGCTGTTGGCGGCGATATATTCGTCCAGTGTGCGCGCGCCCTGCGCCAGCGGGTCAAGCCCGACGACGTTATAAAGCGGCAGATAGAGCGCCCCCGCGCCTCTGGCGTGTGCTTCGGCGGCAAAGCGCGAGGCTTCGGGCGCTGTCCACGGCTGGCGCGAAATGACCACGACCGACGTGCGCGCCTGCGGGTCGCCTTCGCGCAGCGAGATCAACGCGACGTGATTGAGTGCCTGCTGGATGGTCATGCCTTCGCGTTCCAGCATGTCGAGCGCGCCGAGCAGCAGACGCATGCCTTCTATGCCGTGATGCGTGACGAAGGCGATACGCCCATCATCGGTCAGATGCCGCCAGTAGGAGCGCAGCGCCTCCCGTGTGAAAACGTAGTTTTCCGCCAGCGCCGACGTCGCCGGGGCTGCCGCCTGACTGTAGACCAGATTGGCGTAGATCAGATCGTAGGTGGCGTCGCTGCGTTCCATGTAGGTGCGCGCGTCAGCAATCACGGTTTCCACGCCCGGCAGATCGAAAATGCCGCCGGTATAGGCGTCATGGTCGCGCGTGAGCGCAACCAACGTCGGGTTGATTTCGACGGCGGTGATGCGTTCGATGCCCCGCAGCCGCGCCATGGCGACATCACGCCCGGCCCCCGCACCGAGAATGAGGGCGCTTCCGTCGCTATCCGGAGCGAGTAGAAACGGCAGATAGGCGAGGTCGCCGCGCAGCCAGCCCGCTGCAGCGGGATCAGCACCATTGGCGACCATGACGCTGCCTGCGCCCGCGTCGGTAAACACATAGCGCGCCGTCGCGTCGCCGGTCATGACCAGATCGAGGCGTGCGAACGGGTCCCAGCGCGTTTCCAGAATGGCTGCGTCCGGGTTCGCCAGAGCCTGAAACATGGTTTTGTCCGGCGCGACGCCGCTGTAGGTTTCCGGCCTGAACCCGATGATTCCCGTTGCGCTGTTTGCGACTGCCAGCGCGGCAACGAAGAAGAACCAGACGGCGGCGAAACGCCCGCGTGAGAGCGCTACGGCGATCAGGGCCACGGCGGCTGCCAGCAACAGCAGCGGCTGGAAAGCTCCGAACTGGCCGATCAGCAGCAGCGACAATACGAGGCCGGCAACCGCGCCGAACAGGTCGGCGGCATAGAGCATCGCGCTGCGCCCGGCATAACGCGCGAAGATGAGCGCGTTCAGATAACCGGTGCCCGCAAACGGCATCAACGAGACGAGGAGCAGCAGGGCGGTCGCCTCCGCCGAGCGGATGACCGTGACGGCGATGGCTACGCCGATAAACAGCGCCGAAGTGAGCACCGCGACATTGCCCGGCGCGGCCTTGCGGCGCAGGGTTGCCAGCGCTGCGCCAAGGCTGAGGCCTGCAATCGACAGCGAGACGATCAGAAAGACATAGTGATATTGCAGGATGACGGAAAATAGCCGGGTTAGCAGCACTTCGTACGCTAGCCCGACTGCGGACAGCCCGAACAGCGCGAGTGCCGCCCGGCGCATATCCAGCCCTTCGACGGAGCGCGCTACGACTTGCTTCGTGGGTAAGCTAGCTGCCTGTTCTCGCGTTGCCAAGCGCCGGTTATCCCTTCAGTCCACTCAGTTGAATGCCCTCGATGAAATAGCGCTGGGCAAAGAAGAAGATCACGATGATCGGCAGGATGGCGACCATCGAAGCCGACATCAGCAGGTGATAGGACGTCGTGTACTGCCCCTGAAAGAAGGCCAGGCCGAGCGACACGGTGAAGTTTTTGACGCTGCTGATGTAGACAAACGGTTCGAAAAACGAATTCCACGACCACCAGAAGGTGAAAATGCCGATGGTTGCCAGCGCCGGTTTGCTGAGCGGCAGCATGACATGCCACAACACCTGCGCCGTGCTTGCGCCGTCGATGCGCGCCGCTTCTTCCATTTCCACCGGGATGGTCGTATAGAACTGGCGCAGCAGGAAGATCAGGAAAGCGTTGCCGAAGAACGAGCGGATGAACAGCGGCCACAGCGTATTGATCATGTTCAGCCGCTGGAAGATCTCGAAGGTCGGAATCAGCATGACTGGGAACGGTAGCATCATCGTCGCCAGCAGGAGCATGAACAGGAAGTCCTTGCCGGGAGCTCTCAATCGTGCGAACCCGTAGGCAACGACGGTGACCGACAGGAAATGGCCGAGCAGGTTGAGAATGACCACAATGGCCGAGTTCAGGAAGAAGGTGAAGAACGTCGCGCCACCCAGATCGCGCGAGAGGGCGTCGATGTAGTTTTCGAAGTGCAGACGCGGCACCAACACCGGAGAGAGCGCCGCCGGCTCGACGTCGAAGGCGCGGGCGATGTGTTCCAGCGGCGTGATCAAGGCCATATTGCGCCGCTCGCCGACGATGGCCACGTCTTTGCGCTCGCCGCCCTGCACGAAGTTGTCCTTATAGCGCACGGCAAAGCCGTCCATGGTGTGGACGAACGGCAGGGCCAGTTTTGCGGTCGGGACAAGGCGCAGACTGTCTGCCTGTTCGCGTGGGATGACGAGCGATTGCGCGCTGCGCGCCAGCAGAACGACGACGGATTGGGTTTCGCCGTCGCGTTCCAGCGTGCGAACGGGCAGCAGGATGTCGTCCGAAAACATGACGCTGTCATCACCCGACAGTTCGCTGTTGGGCACGACAAATGCGTTCTCCTTCAGCGTTTCAAGATCCATCACCGGTTGCCACGCTTCGGATGTCAGCAGGACATAGTGCTCATCTTCGGGGCCATCGATGATCCGGTATTGCTGGACTTCGGTGTTACCGACCGGCGCAAAACCATCCTGCTCGATCATATCCGCCGCGACCAGACGGGCATCGGCGGCGATTTCATCCGGCGCGACGACAGTCAGTTCGCTTTCGGGACCGAGCGGAACGACAATCCGGCCGTCGTCCAGTTCGCGCCCGCGAAAAGTGATGCCGTTGATCTCGTATTCGGCGCGGCTTCCCGCGTTCACGACTGCCAGCGGGAGTTCGCTGGAGATAGGTCGCAGCGTTTCGACCGGCGCGACGATCAGATTATCGCCATCCCGCGCCAGCGCGACGACTTCTATTGTTGAACCGTCGCCGGCCTGCCACTGGCGCACGTTGAAAATAACGCCATCCACGTCGGTGGCCGTGGTCGCGCTCAGCTCATCGGCGGGAACCGACAGCACTTCGGTCAGCCGGGTGATTTCCAATGCGGTTGTGTAGCGTCTGGACCCGATACGGATGACTTCCTGCCGCTCTCCGGTCGCGCTGTCAACGACGGCATAGAGCGGTAGTTCCTGCGCCGTGTCGCCTGCCTGAACGTGAATCCACTCGGATGGAATCCAGATGGGCGGCTGCGCCAGGATTTGCCACTCCGGTTTCAGGCTGGCGGTGAACATCCACAGAATGGGAAAGAGCATGATGATCGCGCCAATCGTGAGCAGGGTATAGGTCACGATCCGGCCGATCAGCCGGCTGGCGGACTGCGAAAGCTGCGGGCTTCGGACGCGGGAAGCCCGGGCAGTTACCAGCGCGGGCGTTGCGTCGGTTTTGTCAGCAGTTGCCATCGCTTATCGCTTCGCCTCGTAATACACCCAGAAGCTGGACGAGCGGATGATCAGGGCGGTCAGGATGATGATGATGACGAATAGCACCCAGGCAAGCGCCGACGCATAGCCGAGGCTGCCCAGCTCGAACCCTTGCTTGTAGAGGTTCATCATATAAGTGAGCGTCGCCCGGTTGGGGCCGCCGCGCCCGCCAGACAGAATCCACGGCCCTTCAAAGACCTGTAACGCGCCGATGAAACCGATGACCAGATTGAAGAAAATGGTCGGGCTGAGCATCGGCACGGTGATGCGCCAGAATTTTGTCCATGGCCCCGCGCCGTCGATATCGGCCACCTCATAAAATTCGTTCGGGATATTCTTGAGGCCCGCCAGATAAATCACGATCTGACCGCCGATGACCCACCAGCTCATGATGATCAGCGAGGGTAGCGCCCAGTCTTCACTCGTCACCCAACCCGGCCCTTTGATGCCGACCAGCGCCAGCAGGCTGTTGATCAGGCCGTATTCCGGGTTGAAGACGTAGCTCCAGAGCACAGCCACGGCGACGGCGCTGACAACCGACGGCAGGAAATAAATCGTGCGCCAGACGCTAACGAAGCGTACCTTCTGGGCCAGCAGCATGGCGATGCCGATCGCCAGAATCGTGCTGCCGGGCACGCTGCCGAGCGTGTAGAGCGCCGTCACTTTCAGCGATTGCCAGAAGTTGCCATCCCGAACCAGGCGCTCGAAGTTCGCCATCCCGATCCAGATGGGCGTTCTCCCGATCTGGTAATTCGTGAACGACAGATACAGCGACCGGAACATCGGGTAGGCGACGAAGATGATGAATCCCAGCAGCCAGGGCAAGATGCAGACATAGAAGGTCAGCGCCTCGCGTCTCGCCGCCGGGGACATACGCGCAAAACGTTTTGTCAGGAGTGTCATGGGCTGTTTCCCGCGCCTGCTCCGGGGCGCGTTCTTCGCCCCGGAGCAGGGATTACATCAGGTGTTGCGCGAAAGTCGCTTGGCCAGTGCCTAGCTCGACGCTTCCTCGGCGCTGGATTCGACCATGCCCTGCTGATCCATGCACTGCTGGAACTCGGGCAGGAGCGAATTCACCAGCTCAGCCGCGTCGATATTTGCGCCTTCTTCACCGAACAGGACAGCCGTGATTTGCTGGCCCGCGGGCGTGCCGACGCACTGCAGGTAGTACGGGTTCCGCAGGTCATCGAGCGGATCGAGATACTCGACTTCCGCAATGAACGTTGACCAGAAGGGGTGATCGACCTTATCCTCCATCATGGCCGGCATGGCAGAGAGCGCGTGTTCGCTGTAGTGCCGCTGCCCGATTTCGGTCGCCAGCGCCTTCAGCAACAGCCATGCTTCGTCCTTGGCCTCGCTGGTGGGGGACATGCCAAAGCCGGCCCAGCAGACAGCACCATGATGCCCGCCGGGGCCGTGTGGCATCGGCAGAATGGCATATTCAAAGCCCGGCGTTTCCTCAAGCATGCTCAGGAACCACGGGCCCATGCCGAAGACCATCGCGATCTGGCCTTCGAGGAACAGCGGCATCACGCCGCCCGGCTGCGCCAGAATGAAGTTGTTGGTCGGCGCGACGTGGTATTTATGCACGGCGTCCTGCATCCACTCCAGCGCTGCGATGGTTTCGGGGCTGTTCAGGTAGCCATCCAGCGTCGTGCCATCTTCGCTGATGGTGTGCGAACCGAAGGAGTAGATTGTAGTCTGGAAGCCGCGCCACCAGTCGCCGCGATGATCCATGCCATACTGGACGATGTTTTCAGGATCGAAGTCGGGGCTGGTCGCGTTATTGCCGTTGGCATCAACGGTCAGTTGCATGGCGATATCGAGCAGGTCGTCATACGTCCAGCCTTCCTGAGGCAGCTCGATACCTGCCGCTTCAAACAGCGAGCGGTTAGCGTAGACTGCGACCGTGCTGTAGTCCTTGTTCAGCACGTACGGGTCGCCCTTATAGAAGCCATTTTCATATACGGACGGGTAGAAAAGTTCTTCGGGATCGAAACCGTTTTCCCCCTCGATGAACGGGCGCAGATTTACCAACCCGCCCGACTCGACGTAGAGCGGAATGTAGCTCGAGTCGACCATGTAGATGTCGGGTAGCTCGCCCGCCGCGATCAGCGTCAGGATACGGCTGTGCCAGTCGCCGCCGGGATTCGGCTGGATTTCGACATGGATGTTCGGGTATTCAGCCTGGAAGTCCTCAATGGCGGCCAGATGGCGGCGGTTGCCGTTTTCGTCGTCCCACGAGCCAAGCGTGATGGTGACGGACGCATCCTGGGCGACGACCTGGCGCGGAAGGAAGAAGCCAACTGCCAGCGCGGAGATCAAGCTGGTGATGACCAGCCCGACCAAATAATAGCGGGTAAGACGGTGGACATACATAAATGGTTCATCCTTTCGAAACTAAGCACTTGTTGTTTGTCAGCGCTGTTCCGAGGTCGTTGTTGGGGCACCTCCTTAGGGTTGCCGGTAGCCGTGTCATAATGGAGCCGTAGCGGTGAACTCGGCCACAGCTTTCTAAGATTAAGGATAACGCAAAAATGCAACAATTGGCTGCCGGGTGTTGGTTTTGGGTTCAGACCATTGTGACGATGGGCGACGCGCTTGACGGGGATGACTTGCGGCTATGTGGTGGCTGAAGGCGTTGCAACGCAGCCTGAGCGATGTTTACAACTGGCTGGTTCCGCTGTTCGTCATCAATGTCTTGTGGTTTGTGCTTAGCCTGACGGTGATCGGGTTTCCGGGCGCGACGGCGGGCCTGTTTGAGGTGGCGCGTCAGGTTGAAAAAGGCTACAGCCCGGCCATCAGCGAGTATCTGCAGGCGGTGCGTCGCTGGCTCGTTCGGGCTTGGGCGTGACCTTATAAACATCGAACCCTGCCGCCGAAAAAAAAGGGAGGGAGTTCGGGTGTCGATGACAAAA
>QGUR01000523.1 GCA_003242205.1 Chloroflexota bacterium
ACATCTCTACCACGTCGAGCGCGAGTGCGGGCATGCCATACTGCGTGCTGTGCAAAAAGCCGATATAAGGATCGAGCCCGACGATCTGCGCGGCGGCGACGGTCTGCGAGGTCAGCAGGGTATAGCCGTAAGAGAGCAGGGCGTTCACCGGGTCGGTGGGCGGCCGTTTGCGGCGACCGTTGAAGAGCTTGCGCCACGGGTCGGCCAGCAGTTCGCGGAAGCCCTGAAAATAAACCGACGCGGCAGCGCCCTCAAAGCCCATGAGCTGGCCGAGCATCGTTCCCGCCTGTGGCCGGGACGGATCAGGTGGTGGGCTGGCTTCCGCGGGCAGCGCGTCGAGCTGGGCCATGAGCGCGCTGATTTGCGCCGCCGCCTGATCGATGACCTCGCTTTCGCGCGTGCGATTGCTCCGCAGCAGCAGCGTGCGCTGGTTGTGTAGCTTGGCGCGAATGCAAACCCGCGCGATGTGCAGGGCGGCGGCCGGGTCGTCGTGAGCGCGGCTTTGTAACAGGCGCAGCCGGCCATGTTTGTCAACTACTCCCCGCTAAAGCGGGAAGCTTGTCCCTGGCGCTACGCCGTTGAGGGCGCATCCGAGACGTGTGGCGGGTTGACAGCCGCCCGGCGGGAGATGTTCACCGCCGCGATGTGGTCCGCGAGTCCAGAGTGTCCGCAGGCCACGCAGGAGAAGGTATCTTGAGAAGGGCGATTACGCTTGTCGATGTGACTACAGGCCGGGCAGGTGCGCGAGGTGTTGCGCGGGTCAACCGCGACGACCGGGACACCAGCCAGCGCTGCTTTGTATTCGATAAACGAACGCAATTGGGCGAACGACCAGCTATGCAGCGTGGCTCTCTGGGCGCGACGAGCCGTTACCCGTTCGCGGATGCCGCTCAGGTCTTCGAGGGCAATCCCGCGTCCGGTGTCTTTCGCGGCAGTCACGATGCGCTTGCTAATCGTGTGGTTGGTGTTCGCGGCAAAGCGGCGCTCTTTGCCAGCCAGTTTCTTGAGGCGGCGGCGTGCCGACTTCGTGCCCTTGCGTTGCAGCTTTTCACGCAGGGCGCGGCGGCGATGACGCACGTTCTTCACGCCCTTGCCCTGGTGGACCGTCCCGTCGCTGTCGGTGGCGATGTTGACGATACCCAGGTCCACGCCCAGGAACTCGTCTACGTCCTCGACAGGCGGCTCGTCCACCTCGCAGACTTGATGCAGATAGAACTCGCCGCGCCGGTAAACCAAATCCGCCTCGCCCTGCATAAAGGGCAGCAGGGCAAGCTGGCGCTCCCCTGCGACAAATGGGATGGTCTGCCGCCCTTCGACGGTCCAGATGCTCACGGTCTGCGCGGCCAGCTTCCAGGCCAGGATGCGGTTGTCATAGGCGATGCTGCCGTGCGGGTGAAAGCGGCGCTGCGCTTTGCGGTCGAGCTTGTAGGCGTCGGCCACCTTCGCCAGCAGACGGACGGTCATCTGCGCGGACAACTCGTATCGCTCGCGCACGGCGTAGTAGCAGGCGTGATGCAAGTCATACTGGCGAAAGGTCTTGGTTTCCCAAGCGACTTCGCTCACGTAGTTCGCCGCCGCGTTTGCCACCTCAAGCGTGCGACGCAGCAGTTCGGTTTGCCCTGGCGCGGGCTGAAGTTTAACCTGCGCAATCAGTTTCATGCCTTGTCAGTATAGCACAATCGTCCTGATTTCTCAAGTGTGGAAAGGGGAGGTCTCGGCTTCCTCCCCCGGCTAAAGCCGGGGGTCTCCGCCGAGTGATTTTATGAATCCGCGCGTTTGACCATTAGCGGGTATCCCTTCCCATAGAGAACCGTTCTCCCCGCGCAAAAACACCCGCCTATTTGTGAGCGGGTGTTGCATTATTCAGAACCGTTCTGACCTCGCTACGT
>QGUR01000524.1 GCA_003242205.1 Chloroflexota bacterium
GACTATGCGGAATTTCGAGCCCGGCGGGAACAGGACTTCTTCCTCAGATTCATCACCCTGATAAACCGAAATGGGCGATATGTAGCGCCCGCGATTCGACCGGATTTCAAAGACAACGCCCTGCTGATAGTTTGATAGTTGCCGCCTGCAAAGCGGTTTGCCACTTCATAGGAGTGATGGCGAGAGGTTGAGCGAGCGAGCTAAACCAGGCGATGGCGGGAGGATAACGACGATACAGGCGAAGCACGACGGTCGTATCTGCGCTGGCAAATGTCATTCTTCCTCGTTCCAGTCACCGAGCCGCTGTTCACGTTCTTCGCGCCGAATTTGCCTGACCCACTCCACCGGGTCTTCGATTTCCGGGTGTTTCATCTCAATCGGCCCCAGTTCGTCCAGCAAGCTCAGCAACTTGCGTCCCCAGTGTTCTTGCGACTGCTCCTCCTCAGGTACGAGCGCCTCCATTTCGCGCTCGGCGGACGACGCGACCTGTTCAATCCGTTGCAACCGTTCTTTGGGCGGTAATTTCAACGCCAGCGCCAGCGCTTCTTCCAGCGATACGTTTTTGCTTATCTGCAAACCTTCACCCACTTTGCCCTAATTATAGGTCACAACGGGTAACATCGCACCATCCTTACGGCGTTCGCACGGCCACGCGGCGGCCCGGATACGTTTCGACCTCGCCACGAGCGTCTCCGCGTAGCGCCCAGTCTCCCGTTTCCACCAGATCCACCCAGAAATCGCCGCGGCGTTTCAGCCCGTTCAGCCCTCGGTATTGCGCCAGCAGCGCCAGCCGGTCGCGGCGCAGCAGCGCCACCTGCCGGATGAAATCCCGCTCGCTGACGCCGTTATGACCGAGGCGCGATCGGGGCGGCACATTGAACGCCGTTTCCGCCAGCGAGAGCAGATTGTGAAAGATGCCATGATGCAGCCCGGTGTCGAACAGGAACGCCTGCCCCAGCGGTGTGACGATGCCGCGCGGAGCGATGCTCAGGTCATAGATACGCCGCCAGTAAACGTCATGCGCTACCTGATCCTGCGCGCGCTGCATGGCTTCTTCCGCAGCGGCCTTGACGAGCAGTTCTCGTAGCGTATCGTCGTCGCGCAGCGACCAATCGCGTTTTTGCAGCCGTTCGAGGTAGTGGTCGCGCAGTTTTTCGGCCAGCGGATGATCGGGCGCGGCTTCTACGAATTTATCGACCACCGAAAAGAGGCTACCCGACTGGAGCGTGAACTGAAAGCGTCCGTAACTGATAATGCCGGTGTCGTGGTTCTGGTAGCTGTCGTAGCTACCGCCTTCAAAACTGGCGGTGATGTTGAAGGCGGCTTTGCGAACGCGCTCCTGCTCCGGCGTCGGCGGGCGAGGGACACGCGTCAGGGAGAAGGCCGGCGTTGGCGACGGCAGCGCCTTATAGCCAAACGACGCGCATTCACCATGAATATCGAGCAGGTCGTCGCGCACCCAGCCTGTTGCGCCATCGGGCAATCGCAATTGAAACCACTGGTAGACCTTGCCACCGGCGTTTGCCAGCAGTTCGTCGGGTTGCACGTCGAGGACGATCAGACCGGACGCGCCGGTTGGCAGGGTGGTGAGAATGGCGGTGTGCGTGCCGGGGCCAGAGCGCACATTAATAGTAGTGGCATTGGCGATATCGCGAACAGTGGCGGTGCAGGGTATGGTCGGCATGCCTGTCCTACGGTCATAGACCCCACGCCTAAAGGCGGGGGCTTGTCCCTGGCGCGACGCCCGCAGGCGTCTCCGAGACGATAGGCGGTATGACAGCCGCCCGTGCAATGTTTCTAGCCGCGTTGACATCGGCATGAGCCGTGTGTCCGCAGACACAGCAAAGGAACTCGCTTTGAGACTTGCGATTTGCCCGTTCGATATG
>QGUR01000253.1 GCA_003242205.1 Chloroflexota bacterium
GGCTGCTCGCCTGTCCACTGCATCAACACGAGCTTGAGCGGTGTATTCAGCAGGTCGACCGTCACCGGCTGCCATTCTTCGGCGCGCGGGTCGAAAAACTGCTCGGCAACCATGCCACCCGCCAGCGCCTGCCCCGGTTGCAGCGACATCTGCCCCTCTTGCAGCGTGACGCCCAGATACGGCAACAGGCGCTCGTCGATGCCGACAATCTGCATGTAGCCGACATAGTCGCCCGCTTCGAGCTGGCCGCTCTGCAGATTCACCAGCGGGATGACCGCCTGAACGCCCTCGATCTGCCAGAAAGCGCGCACGGCGTCGGGCGTCAATTGCGGGACATCCTCTAAGCTGGAAGCGCCGGGCCCGCGTCCCCAGTTGGGATAGACCTCGATCTGCGTCAGCGAACCGCTGGAGCCGATTCCTGCTTCCGCCGCTTCCTGCAGGCCGATCGTCAGCGCGATGAGGAGGACGACGGCTGCCGTGCCGACGAGCACACCGCCCGCCGTCATGACCAGCCGGGCGCGCGCGCGGGCCAGATTGCCAAACGCAAGCCGCGCCAGTTCGAAGAACATCAGCCCTGCTCCTTATCCCCGCCGTATCGACGCGCGCTAACTGCCCAGCCCGAGGAAGCCGAGCAACAGGCGACCGAGCGTATTATCGTCCTCAGGTTCGCCGGCGGGCATCGGCGTTTCCTCCACCGGCGGTGGCTCCTCCGGCGGCGGTGGCGGCTCGACCGCTTCGCTGTCATACGTCAAAACGATGGTTTCCGGCTGGTTGAGGTCGTTGATGTAGTGCAGCGTCACGGTCACGCGCACCGGGCCGGCTTCCAGCGGCATGATCATGGCGTTGACCATCGCGTCGCCGTCTGCCGCCAGCGGGCCAAGCAGCGTCGACGCGCCTTCGATCACTTCACCCTGATTCGTTTCGACCGTTGCCTCGCGCAGTTCGATGCTGCTGGAACCGATATTCAGCAATTCCAGCGCCACGGGGAACGGCTCGCCGACGGTCGCCGGGTCTGGCAGCGGGGTTTGCAGGCGCGTTTGCAGCTTCGGCGGCGCAATGACGACAACGCTGGCGCGAAGATTTTCCTGCGCGCTGCCGCCGCCCGGCAGCGTATAGCGCAGCGTCACCGGCAGACCATAAATGCCGCTGCTGACCGTGCCATTGACGATGAATTCCTGTTCAAGCCGGACCTCGCCGCCGCCAGCTTCGATCTGGCCGACGTAGACAGTCCCCCCGGCTCCCAGCGGCGCGAAGGTACTGCTCGGCGTCGTGCTGGTCGAACCGCCGCGCGACGAACCGCCTGTGCTATCGCTGCCGCCGTCGTCGCTCTCAACCGAACCGAACGTCACCAGCAGGTCATTGGCCGCCGCATCGCCAACGTTCTTCAGTGTCAGGCTGAGGATGAAGCGGTCGCCGGGCTTCAGCGCGTCGGCGCCAAAGTCATACGATTCGAGCAGCAGGAGCGGTTCCGGCTCGATCACTTCGGCCACATTGATCGTCATCGAGCTGGTCGTCTCATGCCGTTCGCCGTCGCTCAGATACGATAACGTCACGGGCTGCGACTGCGGGCCCGGATCGGCGTTCGCGCGCACGATGAGCGGCAATTCCAGACTCGAACTCGCCCCCGGCGCGAGATCGCCCAGCGGAAAAGTATCCCCCTGCGGCCCGGCCAGCAGCACACTGTTCTCGCCGGCCACGCGCAGCAGAACCTGCAAGGCCGTATCGTTGCCCGTGTTCATGATCAGCACCGTGACCTTCGCCGCCTCGCCCGGAATGACCGGGTTCGGCTCGGTCATATAGCGCACCAGCGTCACCTGCGAGGCTTCAGCCACCGCGCGCACGTTGACGCTGAGCGTCGCGTTGCTGGTGTACGACTGCCCCTCGAAGTCATGATAGGTCAGTGTAATCGGAATGCTGGCCGGGCCTTCGGGCGTGTCCATGGCAGAGACGACGCCAAGCGAAACCGTAAACCCACCGCCGACGGGCAGGTCCGGCAGCGTCGCGCCCGACTGACCGTTGGCGGGCACGAACTTACCACCCGGGTCGAGCGAAACGGATACGCCCAGCGCCGGGCGGCTGCCCTGATTGACGACTTCGAACGTCACTACCGTGCCTTCGCCGGGTGCGATGCTCGCCGGGTTGGCGGCAAAGCCGCGCACCAGCAGCGACGGCTGGCCCGGGACAATCGTCGGCACAGGCGTTTCGGTCGGCAGCGGGCGCTCGGTTGGCTCCGGCCCCGCCGTCGCCGGGGGCGGCAGCACGCGCAGCCGGTTTGGAGAGCGCGCGACGCCACGGTCGGGATCGGTCGCTTCGATTTCGTACTCGCCGGGCGGAATCGTCTCCGGTAGGGTCGCCGTCAACGACATTGCATTGACAAACTGCGTTTCCAGCAGGCCATAGCCGACCAGCCGCACGCGCGTGTGCTCTGTGAAATTGCCACCAAAGACCGAAATGCTGCCACCAATCCCGCTGGTGATCTGCGTCGGTTCGGAGGTGGTGATATAGACCGGCGGTGTGCCTGTCGGCTCCCCGGTCGGAATCGCGGTCGGTTCCTCCGTCACGGGCGGCGGTGGAGGTGGCTCCTCCGTTCCCTCCTGCGCGGAGGCCGCCCACAGGCCAGAACCAAGCGCGATCAGCGCCAGCAGTACCAGCGCCGCCCGCGCGTAGAATCTCGTTCTAGGCAACATCGTTCTCTCTTTCGCGGGCAGCCTGCAACTGGTCGCCGATAATGCGTCCATCTTTCAGGTGCAAAAGGCGGTCGGCGTAGGCCGCCACGCCCGCATCATGTGTCACCACGACAATCGTTTTGCCGCGTTTGCTGCACAGCCAGCGCAGCAACTGCATAACCGTTCTGCCGGTCCGGCTGTCGAGCGCGCCGGTTGGCTCGTCGCCCATGATGATCGGCGGATCGTTGAACAGCGCCCGCGCAATGGCGACGCGCTGCTGCTGCCCGCCGGATAACTGGTTGGGCCGGTGGCCCATGCGTTCGCCCATGCCGAGCATGACCAGCAACCGCATGGCCCGTTCCTCGCGCCGGTGGCGCGGCATGCCGGCGAAGATGCCGGGCAGGGCGACGTTTTCCAGCGCGGTCATCGTCGGCACAAGGTGGAACGCCTGAAAAATGAAACCGATCTTCCGGCTGCGAAAATGCGCCAGTTGCTCGCCGTTCATGCCGTCCAGACGTTCGCCGTCGATCTCAATCGCGCCATGCGTGGGCCGGTCCAGCCCGCCGAGCAGATAGAGCAGCGTGCTTTTGCCGGAACCGCTCGGCCCCATGATGCCGACGAACTGCCCTTTCGGGATATGAAGATCGACGCCGCGCAGCGCCTGCACCCACTGGTCGCCCAGTTGAAAGTGCTTGTGCAAGCCCTGCCCGACGATCATCGGTACACGCGATGCACGTCCATTGGTGGATGCCATCTCAAATCCCCTGCCCGTCGCCGGGCTACATCATTTAACGGGCTAACCGGCCAGCGGCCCGTTCGGGACTGGCTCGACAGGGCGTTCGGGCAAAGGCGCTGCCTCTCTCTGAAGTTCCGCGCCCTCCTCAGCAACGCCCTTATCGGGAAACAGCATCCCATCGAGCGGTAACTCACTCATCTCGCCATCGGGCATAACGCCTTCGGTCAGCGGTTCGATGACCGCTTCAGCGCCGGGGGCCTCAACCTCGCCCGTCAGGACCGGCGTGACCACCACAACCGTCGCCCAGATGAGCACCGTCGCCAGCGACGCCCACCAGCGGCCTCTCAGCGCGCCGCGCGCGCCGGTATAGAGCAGGATCAGGCTCCACAACCAGAAGAGCGTGAAACGCGAGGCCAGCGACAGCAGCACCGCCTGAGCAAATGGCGTCGCCTCCCGGTAAACCGGCCACTCGACAACCAGACCGGTCAACCCCGGCGCGCCAGGCTCGCCGCCGGCGGCGTAGTACAGCAATTGCAGACCAGCCATCAGCGCCAGCGGCACGCTTGCGTAAACGGCGATCTGAAAATTCAGCCCCAATTTCGGCGCGCGCCCGTTGAACAGCGACACCTCAGACAGCAGTAGCGCCTGCACGATCCAGACCAGCACGAAACCGCCCCCCGCCAGCAGCGCGGTGGTCCAGGTTGCGGACACGCTGGAAGCGCCCCCGGACGGCGCGCCCGCGCCCGGCATCATCTCGATAGGCATCCCCATGCCCGGCGGTATCCCCATATCGATACCGCCGCTCATGCCCGGATCGCCCATAGGGTCCATGATCGGCCCGTTCAGACCCGGCGACATCTCTATCCCAGCGTCCGCGTTCATTTCCGCCTGACGCACGGCCGTGAATGCTGCCAGCGCGAAAATCAGCGCCGCGACGACCAGCCACTGCCGCCCGTCCTGAACTGCGGGCAGCGTGCGAAAGAAGTATCCGGGTTGCAGCAGCAACGTGGTGATTTGTGCGATTAGGCCTCGAGGACGCGTCTGCTGCACCAGCCGGTACTCCTGAGCACGACGGCGGGAAACAGAGGGCGCATCCGTTTGAAGATCAAGATTTGCCACGCGTCACTCCTCAAGTCTCTGCGACTAAATACGTCGCAAGACCGTTTTTGGTTCCACAGCGCCATTATGCCAGACGGGGGTTAGGCGCTCCACGACGCGAAACCACCGTCCGGGTAACGACTTCGTAACGCGATCATATGCAGTTGCATTGCGCGTTCAAGGGCCAGCTACCCAAACGTATCGCTTGGTTATGAGGACCTTCCGGGGCAGCGCGGGAAAACCGGGCCCCATCAGGCGGTAAATCACTGATCCGGGAGATAAAACAGGGGCGGCCTGACAACGGCCACCCCTGCGCTGCAGACGGTTCCAGACGCCAGTTAGCTGGCGAAGAGTTCCAGCAGTTTCTGGCCGCGCGGCGTCAGGTGATAATAGACCTTGTTGCTGCTGCGCTTCGGTTCTACCAGCCCCGCCTGATTCAGACGACCTAGCTGCTGCGACACGGCCCCCGACGTGATGTTGAGCCGTCGCGCCAGTTCGGACGTATGCGCGGGCGTTTTCAGGGCCACAAGCAGCCGCGCTTTCCCGGAACCCAGCGCCAGTTGCAGCGCTTCTTCAGGGTCCGGCAGCGGCGCGCCATACCACAACCCGGCCCCGCGCGCGCCGTAAATGAACATCGGCGCCCACTCCGGCGAGACCTGCCATGACAAATCCCGACAGGCGAAAATGACCGGCACAAGGTTCAGCCCACGTCCGTCAAGCGAATACTCGGTGGTCGGATCGCAGTAGTAGTACTCCTTGTGAAGCTGGATCACGTTTGGCCGGAAGCGCACGATTGGGCTGAGGTTAACGAAAAGGCACTCCGCGCCATCAAGCGCCAGTTCCCGCGCGCGAAAAAGCACATCGTTCTCCAGCACGTCGATGATCCGCGGCCAGTACGCCGCCAGCGTTCGGTTCCAGTACAACCGCATCTCGTCCAGCAAACGGTCGAGCGCTTCATCAGGATGGGCCAGAAAATGCAGCCGCTCCGGCGATTCGCCGTCGAGCGCGATCAGCGTGCGAACGTTTTTACGGATCGTCTCATGCGGCGTTTCCCGAACGCGCGCGAATTCCTCTTCGATTTCGACCTCGCGGCGTGTTGGCGTCGGCGTAATGAAGTCAGCGACGTAATCGCGCGGCAAAATCAGCGCGTCCATGTACGGCAATGGCGTATCGTGCAGCGCGTGACGCACCTCGTCGGCCCAGCGCGGGAACAGACTCGCGCCATCAGCACGAAGCCGTTTGTAGCTCATCGAAAGTTCGACAAGCGGGCTGTAAGCGAAGCGAATATTCGCCAGATCGGTAGGCTGAAGTTCAATCGAAATCATGCCTGCAACCATATCTCCGTGTTATCCGCCACCACCACTATACGCCCGAATCAGAGCCGGCCGGTAGTCATTTAGTTTTTTCTAAATCAGTTCACTTCTCGCCAGCGGAGGCGTACAGTGAAGCTGTCGACAGCAATGGCCGGCAGTGGCGAGGAAGCGACAGCATGATGCATGAATACACCATGCTCCTGATGGAAAGCGCGCGGCGGAAGGAAGTAGCGCGCCACATGAGAATGGCCCAACTGCGCCGGGAAATCCGGGCGGCAAAGCCACAGCGCCCCAGCCTGTTGAACATGATCAAGGCGGCGCTGCGGCTCCGTCGTCCAGCCGGTGCCGCCCACCCGGCAGCGGAGATGCCGCCTCAACCTGGACGCAACACACAGCAATGTCCGGGCCTACATGGAGTGGTTGTGCCCTCGGTCGCCCGGCAGAGCCAACGAGAACAGCTTGGCTAAACGACAACGAGCCGCAGAACAGCAGGATACCGTAGGGGCGTAGCGACGCTACGCCCCTACGCATTCGTCGACGTGTCCAACTGCGAATCTGTATCTACCCTCGGCGCCCATGACGGCCTGCGTTCAATCCCCAAACGGGCGGGCGACGCGCTCTTTTCCCACAGCAGGCCTGTTTTCCACCGGCTTGCGCGAGCGGCGGAGAAGCAGCGCCGGGATCAGCGCGACGCCGCATACCACCGCGCCCAGCCAGCCAAGCTCGGCCAGCACGCGCACGGTCAGACGAGCGTAAGTGTCGATGGCGGAGATGGTGTCAGCCATGTTGACGCCGATTTCGCGCGCCGCCAGAACCGCCAGCCGGTTTGACGCGATCGTCGTCAGCAGCGAGACGCTGATCGTCATGCCCACCAGCCGCAGGATGATGACCAGCGCTGAAGCGACGCCCAGCCGCTCCGCCGGGGCCGCGTTGAGGCCCGCAGCCCGGATGGGCGAAAAGTTCGGACCGAGCCGAGGGCCCAGAAGGCCAATTGGAGGGGCCACAATGGCTTCCCCAATCTGGA
>QGUR01000525.1 GCA_003242205.1 Chloroflexota bacterium
GTCCAATTGTGCTTGCTGGAATTCGTCGGTGGTGCGGGCGTTGTCTTTGCGTTTCTTCGCCATACATTCTTCCGTACTATAAGGGTGCGTACATCGCTAATAGGCTTCAGGCGTTCATCCGGTTCGCCTGCCGACTGAGCGCATCATCAATTAGATGCTTTGCATGATTGGTCAAAGCGGCAATATGACTGTAGTAACTCGCGTCCTGCGGATCGAGCTGGCTGTCCGCGAAGATGGCGATAATCTCCTGCCGCACCCGTCCAAGTCGCCGCTGTCGTAACTCTAACGATTTCTCTATCAACTCCATCTGAATATCGATTACACTGGCGGATCGCTCGCCCTGTTTCCGCACCATTGCCAGATCAGCAGACAAGCCGTTGCGGAGCAGTGGGCGCATATCGTCTAAATCGTCTCGAAAAATATCCTCTACCTCTGCCAGAAGTTCGGGCGTTAGCTGCTGTTCCAGATATTCCAACGGCTCCATGTCATCCTGCGCCAACGCTTCCTCGAATACCATCATCAACGCTTGATAGGCGCTATAGGTGAAATCCTCTGCGCACAAATCGCTCAAAGGTCCCTGCACCAGTTCTTCGTTGTCACCACAGAGTTCCCGAAATCTGCGGTTCACATGATAAAACAATTCTGGCTGCGAGAACAGGATGCGCAGACAATAACGCTCCAATTTTGGCTTACTGCTGGATGACGCTGCCACCCCTTGCCGTGAACCGACAGGCTGATCAAACTCCGGCAGATCGTAAAAACTATCGTCCGGCGGCAGGGTCTCGATGTCCGGCGGTGGTGCGCTGCGTCGTGCCTGCGCCGTGTGCTTCTGCTGTTCGCTCGCCCATGCCAGCAAATCGCGCTCGGCGATCCGCAGTTTCATCGCCAGCTTTTGCAGATTGTCTTTCTTATATAAGTCGCTCTCAGAAGCAATTAGGAGTGGCAGAAGTCTCTTCGCTACCGCTTCGCGCTCCTGCACGCTGGCGTTCTGCGGCAGAGTTTCCATCTCCATGCCGATCACGAAATCCGCCGCCGGCATTGCCTGATCCACCAGCGATTGCCACTGCTCCGGCGCTTCGCGGATCAAATCGTCCGGGTCTTTCGCACCCGGCAGCGCCAGAATGCGAATGTCTACCGCCAGTCTTCCGGCATAATCCGCCTGCAATGCCTCTCGCGCCACTTCAAGGCTGCGCCGCGTCGCCGTTTGCCCCGCCGCATCCGAATCCAGCGCAAGGACAATCTTTTTCGCCCAGCGCGGCGCGACCAGTCTTAGCTGTGTGTCTGTCAGCGCCGTGCCCATCTGCGCGACGACGTTGGTGTACCCCGCCTGATGCGCCTGAATCGCATCCAGATACCCCTCGACAATCACCACCGTCTCGGTATCACGGATCGTCCGCGCCGCGAAATCCAGCCCGAACAACAACCTGCTCTTATCAAAAACGGGCGACTGCGGCGAGTTGAGATACTTTGGATTGTCCTCTGCCGCCAGCGCCCGCGCCCCGAACCCGACTACACGTCCGCGTTCATCTCGGATTGGGATCATCAGGCGGTTGCGGAAGCGGTCATACACCTGTCCCTGCTCGTTGCGGATGGCGACCCCCGCGTTCACCAGATCGTCTTCGCTGTATCCCATCCCGGTGAGCATCTCTTGCAGCGTGTGCCAACCGGGGGGCGCGTAGCCAATCTGAAAGCGCATGATGGTTTCTTCGCTCAAACCACGCTTGCGCTGTGCGTATCTCAGCGTTTCAACCGCTTGCTTGTCGCCGGTGTCCAGCAGCCGTTCGTGGTAAAAATCTGCTGCCAGCTTGACCAACCCGCGCAGGCGTTCCATTCCCCGTTTTGGGCCCCTTTTTCCGGGGACTTAGGCCCCAGTT
>QGUR01000526.1 GCA_003242205.1 Chloroflexota bacterium
GTTCCAGAGCCTGCTGCTGAGCGTGATCGGGCCGTTGAACCAGCTTGCGGCGCTGCTGGCGCGGATGCAGGAAGTACGCGCCGACCTGTCGCGTCTGGACGACGTGCTGCAAACGGCGCAAGCGCCCGGCGTCGCGTTTGAAGCGGCGGGCGAGGCGGACGCGAAGAGCGTGCCTGCCGGAAGCCTGACGCTGCGCGATGTGTCTTTCGGCTACAGCCCGCTGGAGCCGCCGCTGCTCGACGGGTTCTCGCTGACACTGGAGCCGGGGCGCTGGATCGCGCTCGTTGGCCCGGCGGGCAGCGGCAAGTCGACCGTCGCGCGGCTGGCGCTTGGGCTGGAACAGCCGTGGTCGGGCGACGTGCTGCTCGATGGCCGCCCGTTTTCGACCATGCCACGCCGGGCGCGAACCGGCGCGGTCGCGTTCGTGGACCAGACGATCCACCTGTTCGGCGGCAGCATCCGCGATAACCTGACGCTGTGGCAGCCGGACGTGGCGGAGGAAACCTTGCGCCGGGCGGCGCGCGACGCCTGTATCGACGAGCGGATTCTGGCGCTGCCCGGCGGCTTCGACGCCGTGCTTGAGGAAAACGGGCGCAATCTCTCCGGCGGCGAGCGGCAGCGGCTGGAAATCGCGCGGGCGCTGGTGACGAACCCGCGCATCCTGATTCTGGACGAAGCTACCAGCGCGCTCGACATCGCGACCGAAAGCCGCGTGCTGGCCAACCTGCGGCGGCGTGGCTGCGCCGTGCTGCTGATCACCCACCGCCTGTCGGCCGCGCGCGTCTGTGACGAGGCCATTGTGCTGGAAGGCGGTCGCATCATCGAACTCGGCGCGCCCGAACGGCTGGCGTTCTGGTCGCGCGAGGACGGGCCGGGCGCGGATGCGGCGAACTGGACTCCGGCGGTCAGGCCGGCGCTGGTGAGTGAGCGCTGATGGCTGCCAGACTGTCCCTCTCCCTGACGTTTCCGGCGAGTAGCCCTGCCACCGGCGCGGCCCTCGCCCGCGCCTGCGCCGCGCTCGAACGGTCGCTCGGCCTGCCGCTCATCGTGCCCGAAGAAGCGGAAGCGTTGCCGCCGGAGCAGGCCGTGATGGCGATCGCGCGGCGTTCCGGCGTTCGTGTGCGGCGAGTATCGCTCAAACCGGGCTGGCACAGGCGCGATTGCGGCCCGCTGCTGGCGTTCACAGCCGCGGGCGAGCCGGTGGCGCTTGCGCCGCGACTGGGGCGGCCATACCGGATGTACGCGCCGTCGTCCGGCTGGCGCGCGCTGACGTCACGAGACGCCGCTTTACCGGGCGCGAACGCCTATCTGTTCTACCGCCCGCTGCCAAAACGCCCGCTCTCGGCGCGCGACCTGCTGTCGTTCGCCGCCGAAGGGCTGCGGGCCGATTTCGCGCTGCTGAACGGCATTGCGCTGGCGGGAGCGGCCCTCGGCCTGCTGCTGCCGGTCATCACCGGCGCGCTGTTTGACCGGGTGTTGCCGGCGGGCGACCACGCCCAACTGGCGTTGCTGGGCGCGTTGTTGCTGGCGGGCGTCGTGCTGGCTGCCGCGTTCAACGCCCTGTGCAGCCTGCTGGTGCTGCGCGTTGAAGGCCGGTTGGACGCGACGCTGCAACCGGCCCTGTTCGACCGCCTGCTGCGCTTGCCCGCCGCTTTCTTCCGCTCAACCACCGCCGGCGACCTGTCCGAGCGCGCGCTCGGTATCGGTTCGGTCAAGCTCATCCTGTCCGACGCATTGACCAACGGGCTGCTGTCGGCGGCTATCAGCCTGTTCAACCTGATCCTGCTGCTGGCCTATGAACCGGCGCTGGCGCTCCCCGGCGCGGTTTTGTACGCCGGGGTTCTGGGGGGGGTGGGGGTGGCCGGCGCCG
>QGUR01000254.1 GCA_003242205.1 Chloroflexota bacterium
TCCTCATCGTCTCGGTAACGTTAATCGCGCTTATCCTCTTCATTCTGGGGAGCATCCCAACGCTACTCGACCGGGGCGGCGACAATCTCAGCCCGTTCTTCGGCGCGGGCGACAACCCAACCGCGCGCCTGCTGGAAGCGACCGCCCTCATGTTCGTCGCTTATACCGGCTACGGGCGCATCGCCACCATGGGCGAGGAAGTGCGCGAGCCGCGACGCACCATTCCCCGCGCCATCATCGCCGCTCTGATCGTGACCATGATCCTGTATGCCGGGGTCGCGGTGGCCGGGGTCGGTTCGGTTGGCGCAGACGTCCTGAGCGACGCCGCGCAGAGCCAGGCGGCCCCGCTGGAAAACGTGGCGCGCGCCTTTGGCCTGCCACTAGTCGCTGAGATCGTTGCTATCGGCGCGATGACCGCCATGCTCGGCGTGCTGCTCAATCTCATTCTGGGCCTATCGCGCGTGCTGCTGGCGATGGGGCGACGGCGCGACATGCCCGCGATCACAGCGCGCATCGAGCCGCGCACGACGACGCCCTATGTGGCCGTCGTGGTGGTAGGCATCATCATCGCCGGGCTGGCGCTCATTGGCAACGTCAAAACGACATGGTCGTTCAGCGCCTTCACCGTGCTGATTTATTACGCGATTACCAATCTGGCCGCGCTGCGACTAAAGCCGGAAGAGCGGCTTTACCCGAAATGGATCGGTTGGATCGGGCTGGCAGCATGTGTATTTCTGGCGTTCCGGGTCGAACAACACATCTGGCTAACGGGGCTGGGCCTGCTCGGAGTCGGACTGGTGTGGCATCTGATCGCGCAGCGTTCGTAAGCAATAACCATCTCGCCGCATCGAATGCAGGTCCGTGTTCGCGTTAACCGGCAGGCGCTCATCGCATGACAAACGAACGGATCCGCAACATTCGAACCGATCTCCTGTCAGACAACTGGTATATCCTCAAGCGAGCCACATTTGAGTACCAACGCCGTGATGGCTCGTGGCAAACACAGACGCGCGAGCTATATGACCGTGGAAACGGCGCAGTGATCCTGCTCTATAACCCGGAAAAGCGCACCGTCGTCCTGACACGACAATTCCGGATGCCGGCCTACGTCAATGGCCACCCGGACGGCATGCTGATCGAAGCCTGTGCGGGGCTGTTGGACGAGGACGACCCGGAAGCCGCGATCCGGCGCGAGGCGGAAGAGGAAACCGGTTACCGCGTCGAGCGCATTGAAAAGGTCATGGAAGTGTTTATGAGCCCCGGCTCGGTCACGGAACGGTTGCACTTTTTCGTCGCCCGTTATGACGACGATACGCAACGCAGCGACGGTAGCGGTGTCGAAGCGGAAGGTGAAGATATTGAAGTGCTGGAACTCCCCTTCTCGCAGGCCATGGACATGATCGCGTCCGGCGAAATCATCGACGCCAAAACCATCATGCTGTTGCAATACGCCCGGCTCCACAATCTGATCCCGGCATAAGAACCGCTTTGAGGCCTAGCTGCCGGAAATCAAAACCGCTGAATGGGCTTCAAGCCTCTTCAGCGGTTCCTGTGCCAGTACCGGCCTCCAGCGGGCATGACCTGCCCCCTACGCCTTCAGCCGCTCCATGTACTTCTGCCGGAACTTGGCCACCTTCGGCGCGATAACCACCTGACAATAGCCCTGATACGGGTTGCGGGCGAAGTATTCCTGATGGTAGTCCTCCGCCGGGTAGAAGGCATCCAGCGGCGTCACTTCCGTGACAATCGGCTGGTCCCACACCTGCTGCGCCTCCAGCTCGGCGATCACCCGCTCGGCGGTTTCCTTCTGTTCCGGCGTGTGGTAGAAGATCACCGAACGGTACTGCGTGCCCACGTCCGCGCCCTGACGGTTGAGTGTCGTCGGATCGTGGATGGTGAAAAAGACATGCAGCAGGTCTTCAAACGACACCACCGCCGGGTCGAATGTGATCTGCACCACCTCGGCATGGCCGGTCGCGCCGCTGCACACCTGCTGGTAAGTCGGATTCGGCACATGGCCGCCGGCATAACCCGAAACCACGTCAGTCACGCCCTTCAACTGGTCGTAAACCGCTTCCAGACACCAGAAGCACCCGCCTCCCAGCGTGGCGACTTCCATCCCCTGCGCGTTCTGCGTCATGATGCGCCTTTCAAGACTGATGCGTGCGTTCAGAGCTTCTCCAGCATACCACGCCGCCGTTAGATTACCGCCAGCAACGCGTAGGAGGTGGATTAGCGGCATACCCTCGCCGCCCGGATACCTTCGGGCGCGCTATCCGGCGGAGAATATCATGGTTGTCACCTGAAAATCCTGCTAGACTAATTTCTGTGCCGCGCGCTCTATAGCCGTCCAGCTTCCGGTTCCGGCCTGAAGCTGCAAAGAAGGCTCTGCTTTTCTGTAAAGGAAAACTACCAAAAGGGTTCCCCATGCGTTTTCATACCCGGATCTTCTCTATCCTGTTTTGCCTCTCCATGTTGCTCGTGGGAGTTGCCGTCGCTCAGGACGAACCGACAACCCTGCGCATCGGCACAACCTATATGATCGACACACTCAACCCGGCCAACGGCTTCTATGGCTACGCCATTCGCCCCCTGTGGTATGACACGCTGGTGACGTGGGCGGGCGGCGACAACTTCGAGCCGTCGCTGGCCGAAAGTTGGTCGGTTTCGGACGATGGGCTGACATGGACGTTTAAAATCCGCGATGGAGTCCGTTTCTCGGATGGATCAAGGCTGACAGCGGAAGACGTCGCCTGGAATATTCGCTGGCTCATCGAAAACGAAGTGCCGTCGATGATCGGCTATCTGAACAATGTCGAGGACGCGCAGGCGATCGACGAAACGACGCTCGAAATCACCGTCAGCGAGCCGGTCCCCGATATGATTTCGGCCAAGCTGCTCTATGTCTGGATGCTGCCGCCGAGCGTCTGGCAGGACCTGAATGGCGATGATATTGTCGAACTGGATGACCCGATTGCCACCGTCGGTTCCGGCCCCTACATCCTGACCGATTATCAGGAGGGCGAGTACCTCATCATGGAGGCCAACGAGGACTACTGGCGTGGCGCGCCGCCCGTCGATCAGATCATCTATCAGGAATACGCCACCGAAGACGCGCTGGTACAGGCGCTGCTCGCGGGCGATATCGACGTCGTCATCAGCGTGCCCGGCTCCGGCGCGCAGGCGCTGATCGACTCCGAAGTCGTGGAAGTCGTCACCGGCAACGACGTCATTCTCGAAGAACTGATCATCAACTCCAGCCCCGAAGGCACGCAGCCCGCCAGCCTGAATGACCCGGTAGTGCGGCTGGCGATCGCCCACGCCATCGACAAGCAGGGCATCGCCAATGTCGGCTATCTGGGCTATGCCGAACCGGCGACGACCGTCCTGCCAACGGCAATGGGCGCTTTCCATAACAGCGAAATCGAGGACATTCCCTACGACCTCGACGCGGCGAATCGCGTGCTTGACGAAGCGGGTTATGTCGATAGCGATGGCGACGGCGTGCGCGAATACAGCGACGGTACGCCGCTGGAATATCGTCTCTACGCCCCCGATAGCGATGCTTATTACGCCCGCATTCTCGAAATCATCTCGCAGGATCTGGCGGACATCGGCATCAGCACGCTGCCCACGGTCATGTCGGACGACAGCCTGCTCGCCCTTCAGGTCGATTACGACAACGACCTGATCTACTGGGGCTGGAATTTCGATCCCGATCCGGGCTTCGCGCTCAACGTCTTCACCTGCGCCGAAACGGTCGATGGCGGCTGGAGCGACAGCGGCTATTGCAACGAAGAATACGACGCGCTCTATCAGGCGCAGTCCACCGCGACCGACCCGGACGAGCGCCGCGAGATCATCTGGCGCATGCAGGAACTGCTCTTCGAGGATAAGCCTTACATCCCGGTCGTTTATCCCCTGAGCATCAGCGCCTATCGCAGCGACCGCGTGAAATTCTCGCCGGAGTTCGCCACCCAGCCGCTCTACTGGGCGCTGTACAACGGGTTCTCGTTTGTGGATTCGTAAGTAGCCATTACCTCCCCCTTGTGTCCCCTCTCCCAATCGAGAAAACGCGATTTTAGAGAGAGGATACGCGGCAGGGATAAGGGATACCGCTTTCACGGAGGCCTGACAACGCAGGCCTCCGTGAAGTTAATCCGGCGCACGCACAAACAGGAATGAGAGGTTGAAGCCTTGGTCGGGGATCGCCATTCATGACACGCACGGGCTACCTTCCGCGCAAGCTGCTTTTCGCGCTGGTGACGCTCGGTATCGTCATCACGTTTAACTTCGTATTGTTTCGCGTCCTGCCGGGCGACCCGGTGAAAATGCTCTTTCGCAATCCCCGGCTGACGCAGGAAGCGCAGGAACGCATCCGCGTCCAGTTTGGCCTCGATAAGCCCATGTTTCTGGACACCGAAGCGCTCCTGAACGGCGACCTCGGCGCGGCCTTCGACAGCCAGTTCACCGCTTACCTGCGTAATCTGGCGCAGGGAAATCTGGGCGTGTCGTTCGCCAACCGGCAAGACGTGGGCGAGTTGCTGAGGGAGCGAGTCTGGCGCACGGTGCTGCTGGTGTTCAGCGGCGAGTTGCTGGCCATTTTCCTCGGCATGGCCGTGGGCTTGCTGGCCGCGTGGAAGCGCGGCACGCGCATCGACGCCGCCGCGCTGATCCTCGGCCTTCTGGCGTGGGCATTGCCGACCTTCTTTCTCGGCATCATCCTGCTCTTATTGGCGCGGGGCGTCCTGCCAGCGGGCGGCATGGTGACGCCCGGCTATGCCCAGCCGGGAACGCTCGCCTACTGGCTCGACGTCGCCAAGCACCTCATCCTGCCGGCGACCACACTGGCTATCGTCAACGCCAGCGGTTACATGCTCATCATGCGCAGCAGCACCGTCGAAATTCTGGCCGAGGATTACATCCTGACCGCTAAAGCCAAGGGGCTGAGCAACCTCCGCATCCTGCGCGACCACGCCCTCAAAAACGCCATGCTGCCGATGGTGACGCTGATCGCGCTCACGCTTGGTTATACCGTCGGCGGCGCGATTCAGGTCGAGACCGTCTTTTCGTGGCCCGGCATTGGCCGCCTCGTCTACGATTCGGTCGCCAAGCAGGATTACCCGGTGCTACAAGGCGCGTTCCTGCTGCTGGCGGTCAGCGTCATTCTCGCCAATCTGCTGGCGGACATCCTTTATTCGGCGCTCGATCCGCGTGTCAGGCTGGGATGACCGGGCATGAACTATCTGCGCCAGTTCGCTCGCAAACCTATGGGCATGATCGGCGCGGCCATGCTGCTGGTAGTGGTCGCCGCCGCGATTTTCGCGCCGCTGATCGCGCCTTACGATCCCTATGCCCGCGTGCGCGCCGCCCCTGACCAGATCCTCGCGCCGCCCAGCCCGCAGCACATCCTCGGCACCGATGATGCCGGCAAGGACGTGTTCAGCCAGCTTCTCTACGGTGCGCGGGTATCGCTGCTGGTCGGCTTCACGGCCTCGCTGGTCTCGATGGTGATCGGCTCGGCAGTCGGGCTGGTCGCGGGCTATTACGGCGGCAAGGTCGATACCGTGCTCATGCGGGTGGTCGACTTCCTGCTTGTCATTCCGTATCTGCCGCTCGTGCTCGTTATCATCGCCGTCTGGGGCCGCGGCCTGTGGAAGATCATCTTCGTGATCGCCATCCTTGGCTGGACGTTCACGGCCCGCCTCGTGCGCGCCCAGACGCTTTCGGTCAAGCAGCGGCAGTACATCCTGCGCGCCCGCGCCATCGGCGCAAGCAACCCGCGTATCATCCTGCGCCATGTGCTGCCACAGGTCATGCCGCTGATCGTCGCGCAGACCGTGCTCGATATCTCGGCAACCATCCTCGCAGAAGCATCGCTGAGCTTCCTCGGGCTGGGCGACCCGACGCTGGTTAGCTGGGGCAATATGCTTAACTTCGCCTTCGAGCGCGCCATCAGCCGTCAGGCGTGGTGGTTCCTGCTGCCGCCCGGCTTTGCCATTCTGTGGGTCAGCCTCGCGCTCATTCTGATCGGCACAAGCCTTGAAGAAATCGTCAACCCGCGCATCAGGTCGCACCATCTGTTCGATGCCCGGCGCATGGTAGCGCTGGTGTTGCCCGTCCCGCCCCGGCCTGTCAACCCGCCCGAACCCGTGAAGGAAGACGCCTGATGCCGATTCTGAGCGTTCGTAACCTCTCTATCGACTACGTCAGCGCGGACGCCGTGCGCCACGCCGTCGTTGATGTCAGTTTCGATCTGGAAAAAGGTCGTTCGCTGGGGCTGGTCGGCGAGTCGGGCTGCGGCAAAACGACGACCATGCTCTCGCTGATGCGCCTGCTGCCCGCCGAAGGTCGTATCGTCGGCGGAGAAATCCGCTTCGACGGCCTCGACCTGCTGCGCCTGAGCGAAGCCGAAATGCGCGCCTTCCGCTGGAGGCGCATGGCGATTGTCTTTCAGGGCGCGATGAACGCGCTCAACCCGGTACGCCGCATTGACGACCAGATCATCGAGGCGATTACGCTGCACATGCCGTCGTATGATCGCCGCAAAGCCCGCCTGCGCGCCGGTGAATTGATGGAAATGGTGGGCATCGCGCCGGAGCGGGCGCGGCAGTATCCGCATCAGTTCAGCGGCGGCATGCGCCAGCGCGCCATGATCGCCATGGCGCTGGCCTGCAACCCCGACGTGCTGATCGCCGACGAGCCGACGACCGCACTCGATGCGACGGTGCAGGGGCAAACCCGGACGCGGCTGGAAGATTTGAAGC
>QGUR01000527.1 GCA_003242205.1 Chloroflexota bacterium
TCCAATCCGCCCCCTGGCCGAAACGGTCGAGAATGGTCTTCAGGCCGAGCGGAAGGGTATACAACTGTGGGCTTCGCAGATAAATCAGCGGCTTCAGCAGGTCTGTCCAGCTTGCCTTGAATTCGAACACAAAGACGACGATCAGCGCTGTGCGTGTGAGCGGAAGCGCGATATGTCGCCACATATGGAAGTAACCGGCGCCGTCTACGCGGGCGGCCTCGAACAGTTCGCGCGGCAGGGTGAGGTAAAACTGCCGGATCATGAAGATGTAGAACGCCGAGCCAAACAAATTCATCGCCCATAGCGGCGCGTGCGTGTTGACCAGCCCAAGCGACTGCCAGATCATGAACACCGGGATCATGGTCACGACGCCGGGCAGCATCATCGTCGCCAGAACGAGATTGAAAAGCGTGTCGCGGCCTTTGAACCGGAAATAGGAGAAACCGAAGGCGATCAGCGAGCAACTGAGCGTTACCGTTGTTGCAGCCAGCAGGCCGACCCACAGGCTGTTGCCGAGCCAGCGCAGCAAGGGGGCGGCCTCCCACACCCGGATATAGTTTTGCCACATGATTGGGTCTGGAATGAGGTCCGGGCTGAAGACTTCGGCGCGCGACTTGAGCGATGCGGAAACCAGCCACACGAAGGGGGCGATGAAGATCACCGTAAAGCCAAGTAGCAGAATGATGTAGATGATGCGAAAGAACAGTCGCCTGCGGTTTCGGGCGCGTTCTCTGGCGCTTGGGGCGTATGTTGTTCTGGTCTGGGTAATGGCCGACATGCTTAGCCCCCTTCGTAGTACACCCAACGCTTACTCAACCGCAGTTGAATAAACGTCAAAATCATGATGATGACGAAGAGCAGCCACGCCATGGCCGAGGCATAGCCAAAGTTGAGGAATTCGAACGCCTGCCGGAACAGATAGATGTTGTAGAACAGGCCCGCCGATGCCGCTGCGTTATTCGTCTGGTTGCCGAAATACATCGTATAGACTTCGGTGAAAATCTGCAGCGATGAGATGATATTGACGATCA
The DNA here is from genome assembly GCA_003242205.1 of Chloroflexota bacterium. Classification (GTDB taxonomy): domain Bacteria; phylum Chloroflexota; class Anaerolineae; order Aggregatilineales; family Phototrophicaceae; genus ZC4RG36. The sequence goes on from QGUR01000527.1 coordinate 1,032, forward strand.
GGGTGAAGAAGATCGCGCCACTGATCATCGGTATGGTGACGTGCCGGAACTGCTGCCAGCCGTTAGCGCCGTCGATGTTGGCCGCCTCGTAAAGATCGTTGGGCACGTTTCGCAGCGCGGCCAGATAGATGATGACCGTGCTGCCGACGCTCCACAGACTCATAAGCACGATACCCGGCTTGATCCAGTTCGGATCGGTCGTCCAGCCGGGGCCCTGAATACCGAAGACTTCGAGACCGCGGTTAATCAGGCCGACGCGCGGGTTCAGCAGCCACAGCCAAAGCGTGCCGATAGCGACGGCAGGCGTGACCGAGGGCAGGTAGAAGGCGGTGCGGAAAAAACCGGCGGCTTTGCCGACGTTATTCAGAATCAACGCCAGCGACAACGCGAAGATGATCGAGAGCGGCACATGAAGCAGCGCGTAGTAAATCGAGTTATACAGGCTGGTCATGAGCCGTGGGTCGCCGAGCATGCGTTGATAGTTTTCAAGTCCGATGAACGTCGGCGGACGGAGTACATCATACTCCGTCAGCGACAGGCCAAGGCTGATTACCATCGGCCCTGCGGTGAAGATGAAAAACCCGATGATCCACGGGGAGATGAAAGCGATCCCCGCCAGTGCCTCACGTTGCTGGAGGGTGGCCCGCCTCCCAAAGGGGAGACGGGCCAAAACCGATTGCGTTGACATCGAACTACTGACGGCTCCACGCACTATCCAGTGCGGCCTGAGCTTCGGCCTGTGCCTGATCAAGCGCTTCCTGAGCCGTCTGTTCGCCGTTCAGGACACGATTGACGGCGTCCATCCACGCCTGACGGAACTCGTTACCGGCCGG
>QGUR01000528.1 GCA_003242205.1 Chloroflexota bacterium
CCACGTTATTGTTGCTCTTGAATTCGCGTTGCTTAGCCATAACCCCATTATGTAGCAGGAGGCTATCTAATGAAACAAGCATTCGGTTTTCAGAGGGGGCAGCGCTTCATCCCCACAGCTAAAGCTGAGGGCTTTCGCGCTGTATTTTGTGGTAAGGAACGACAATATCCGCAGATGGGTAACGTAGGGCAGGCGTTAGCCTCGCGTTCAGCGCTGCCGGACCTGTGCTTCTATACTGGTACATTATGAACCCGGCATACAACACCACCCAGCCCATTCATCACGCTCGTCCGGCTCCGCCACGGCGCGGACGGCAGCGCAGGCCTGTTCGTCTGCTCAACCCGGTGCTTATCATCGGAGTCGCGACGATTGCTGCGTTCTTCATGCTCACGCTGATGGCCGGCGTGATCGCCGCGGCCTATCTCGCGCCCGAACGCATTGCGCCGGGCGTCACGGTGGCCGAGGTTTCCGTCGGCGGCATGACTGCCGACCGCGCGGCAAAAGCGCTGCAAGGGCTGGTTGCCGGACAGACGATCACGGCCGTGGATGGCGAACGAAGCTGGCCGCTTGCGCTTTCCGATCTGGGCGTCAGCCTCGATCTGGACGCGACGCTCGCTCTGGCGCTGGACGCTCGTTCAAATCAGGCGCTGCGCCCGGTTTACACCATTGATCTGAATCAGGCGCAGACGGCGCTTGTGAATCTGAGCGAGCTGGCGAATATCGACGCCGTGCCGGGAAACCCGCCGCAGTATGGCCGCGCGCTTGAAATCCCGGTCATGCTCGATCGCCTGCGAATGGACGTGACCGGCGAGCTGGTCGATGGCGTCTTCGAGTTGAACATGATCGAAGTGGAGCCGCCGGAGCTGGAACCGCTCAATCGCTATGACGGCGCGACGACGATCCACGTGGTCGAACGCGGGCAGGAGCTTGCGCTGATCGCGCGGGAATATGGCGTGACGGTCGAGGACATCGTCGCGCTCAACGGCATCAGCAATCCCGATCTGCTCTACGTCGGGCAGGAACTGGTCATTCCTGCCGCCGGGCCGTATGTTCCGGCCAATGTGCCGCCCGCGCCGCTGGCGCAAGGGCGGTCGATTGTGGTATCGACCGCCGATCAGCGCATCTACGCTTATGAGGACGGCAAGTTGGTACGCACGCATCTGGTGTCTACCGGGTTGCCGCAGACGCCTACCGTGCTGGGCGATTACCGGATTTACGTCAAGCACGTCGCGACCGACATGCGCGGCCCTGGTTACTATCTGCCGCAGGTTCCGTATACGATGTACTTCTATCAGGGCTACGGCATTCACGGCACTTACTGGCACAACAGCTTTGGCCGGCCCATGAGCCATGGCTGCGTCAACCTGCCGGTCGATGAAGCCAAATGGTTTTTTGATTTTGCCGATGTCGGCACGCTCGTGCGCGTGATTTAGAAGCGCTGCCGGTTCGATCTCCCCGCCGGTTTCGTTGCCGCATACAGGTACACGCTCCAGTCCCTCCCTCATTATCCCGATGGCTATTGAGCGCAGAGCGCAACCGGCCCTGCGATTGATTTGCCGCCATCGGGTATAATGTGCGGCTGTTTTTTAGAGGGAGTGCCATGTCGCATCGCACCGACACCTGCAACCGCTTTTACAGCCGTTGGAGCGCCCGGGTAACGCTCTGTCTGCTGGCGTTGGCGCTGGCGGCATGCGCTGCTTCGCCGGCTCCGGCCCAGTTGTCTACCGAGCCGGTCGCGACGGAGACGGCCGTGCTGCCGACCGCAACCAGCACAACGCCGACACCTGCCCCGACGCCGACGGAATCCGGCCCTGCCCGGCTGACGATCGGGGGCCCGCAACCGCGGACCCACCAGTAAAAG
>QGUR01000529.1 GCA_003242205.1 Chloroflexota bacterium
GAATCCGGGGCAAACGCTGGACCGGCGTTTCCTGATGGAGCGCGTGTGGAACACCGACTATCTGGGCGACACCCGCACGCTCGACGTGCATATCCGCTGGATTCGCCGGGCTATCGAGGCCAATCCCAGCAAGCCGCAGTATCTCAAAACGGTTCGCGGGGTCGGCTACCGGCTCGACATTCCGGAACCGGAGGCTTCCCCCAAAACGCCGGATACCGAACTGATTGCCAACTGAGACTTTGCAAACAAAAACCGGCCTGACCGGCCGGTTGTCATGAGTGACTTCTGCTGGTTCTACTTGCCCGCAGCTGACAGCATCGCGTTCAGCTGGCGCATAAGCCGGCTCTTGCGGCGGGCTGCGTTGCGCCGGTGAATCACGCCGCGGCTGGCAGCCTTGTCGAGATCCTGAATGGCAAGGCGGGTGGCCTCGCGGGCGGCCTCGACATCCTGACTCTGGATCAGCGCGCGCGCCTTCTTCACAAACGTGCGGGCGCGGGTGCGAAAGATGCGGTTATGCGCGCGGCGCTTTTCCGCCTGGCGCATACGCTTAATTGCGGACTTCGTGTTAGCCATGAGCAGATGTGCCTCAAAATAGGTCTGTTCCAGAATGCGCCGATTTTAGCATAGCCGGGTTTCAGCGTCCAGCGCGGACTTTACGATTTGTTGTTCTATTGCAGCCGGTAAATCAGCAGCGCGATAGCGCCTGCGTTGAGGGCCAGAAGCAGGATAAACCCCACAAGCAGCGCCACCGGGTAGCGTTCAACCGTGCCGGGCAGCCGGGTCGGCTGAATTTCCGGCGGGATGTAGCGAAACAGTTCACTGGCATCGAGCTCGCTAAATGCGTCGTCAAACAGGTCGTCATCGTCGGTAACGGTCGCAAAGACGCCGGTTGCCGGGATGTCTGCCAGATCGGGTTCATCGCTCTCCTGTATATTGGGCGATGGCGCAGAAGCCATCACGCTGTCGCTATCGGAAAGCGGCTCTGGCGGCGGCGGAACGTCATCCGGCCCGAAAACGTCATCCTCGATACTGACAAAGACACCGGGTGCGCCGCTTCCGAAAACATCAACGCGGCCGCTGAAGAAATCATCCCCGAATGGCGCGCCGGCAGGCTCCGATTCATTGTCCGGCGTCGTATCAGAATCCGGCAGATTCAGCCCGGCGCTCCACTCGTCATCCGGCGCTTGCGCTTCCCCGGTACCAAAATCTGGTGCGGCCTCTTCGGCGCTGGCTGATGTGTCGTCCGAGGGCGGCGAGGCGGGATCGCCAAAAGGGAAGTCCTGTGATCGCTGGGAAAGCACCTGAAGGCCATTACGCGCTCGCTCATTGCTCGGGTTGATGGCCAGTACATTTTCGAGACATGTGCGCTGATCCTCGACCGAATCGACAACCGCGCTGAGCCACAACCAGGCTTGCTCGTTATACTGGTCAATCTCCACGGCCTTCATGAGAAACGCGCGCGCCTCATCACGCCGGCCAGCCTTAAAAGCGCTGATGCCTTCACGCACGAGCGCATCGATGTTCGCTGTCATGGCCCACCTGTGGGTTCGCTCATCCCATCCTTAATTACGCTTCCATATTAGCATAGCGCTGCTTTGTTGTGACGCGCGCAGAATTAAAGAAGCGCCATGCATTTCATGGCGCTTCTTTCCCGGCTGCGAAACCCGGCTATTTGCCCGGCTTACCTGTTGCCTCGTCCGCCACCGTTGCCGTTGCCTCGGTTTCCACCATTACCTCCACCATTGCCACGGCCATTGCCCGGTGCGTTCCCCGGCCCATTGCCTCGGCCGTTACTGTTCCCCGGCCCGTTGCCAAGACCGGGAGGCTGGCCGTTCCCCGGTCCGTTCCCGTTGCCGGGGT
>QGUR01000255.1 GCA_003242205.1 Chloroflexota bacterium
TACCTTTTATTGTTACACCCCCTACTTCTCACCTCTGTCCCCCCCAGTGTGGCTGCCCCCGTCGGAGGACTTCGAGCTGAACTGGATACAGGAAACCACCGCCGATTTCGAGAACCGTGCCAGAGCGCTCCAGCGCGAGATGATCGACCAGCTCGGCCACCATCCCAGCGTGATCACGTGGGCCTGCCACAACGAACCGACGATGGTGTTCACGCGGCGTCACAACTTGGAAAAGCGTCCCGATCCCGCGCTGTATGCCGACGCCTGCGCTCAGGATTCGACGCGGCCCGTTTTCATGTGTTCGGGGCAAATGGAAGACGACTGGCGACGAGCGGGCGACGTGCATTCCTATTACGGGGCCATCTGGTCACGACGCTACACCGACATCTATCGCCACACGTTCCGGCTCAATACCGAGTTCGGCTTCGAAGCACCCGCCGCCCTCGAGACACTTCGGACATATCCACCGGTGTGGGAGGCGCTGCAACATCTGGAACAACAACTCGACGACCTGTGGGCTTATCAGGCAGCGCTGATCCAGTTTCAGGTCGAACACCTGCGCCGCTTGCGCTCGACGACCAGCGGAGGCTACATCCACTTCTGGCTGGCCGACCTCGCGCCTCAGGTGGGCTGTGGCGTGCTCGATGTGCACCGGGTTCCGAAGGCCGGTTATGCCGCGCTCCAGCAGGCATCCCAACCGCTGCTGCCGATGCTCGAACACGACGGGCGCAAGCCACGCGCCCTGTGGATTCTGAACGATACGCCGGAAGGCTATCCGAGAGCGACCCTGCACTGGCGTATTTTCGACGCTGGCGGCCATTGCCGGCTGTCCGGGTATCGTTCAATCGACATCCGGCCCAATGAGGCGCAATGGGCTGGCGACACGGCATGGCCGGTTGCTCCACCGGCGTGCGAACGTGTTGAACTCGAAATCCGGGATGGTGACGGGCAAACGCTGGCGACCAATCGCTACAGCCGCCCGTTCCGGCCGCTTAGCCGCCCGCGCGGCTATCCGTGGAAATTCGACCCGAAGCTCGGCATGAAAGTCTTTGACAAGCCGGGCGCACCGAGTCTGGCAAATCAGAGCGGCAATGCCATCTTTCGCCAGTTACCGCTGGCATGGCGTCACGAACTGACCGAATGGGCGCTGCGGCAAAAGTTGCCCGTCTGGCTGCATTCGGTGGCAGCCCGTCTGATCGACGGCTTCCTGAATTAGGCTGATTGTCTGAAAAATCGAATTACAAACGCCGGCTTTCCGCCTACGCAGGAGGGAAGGCGTCTGCTAAAATTAATTGTTTAAGTTGTACGGTGAGATATTCCCAAATGGCAAGAAGACCGATGGTTGCCCTGGTAGGGCGGCCTAATGTAGGCAAGAGTACGCTGTTTAACCGCCTTGTCGGTGAGCGCATGGCGGTTATTGACGATATTCCCGGCACGACACGCGACCGGATACAGGCTGAAGCCGAGTGGCTGACGAATGTATTTGTGGTGGTAGATACCGGCGGTATCGAGGTCTATCAGCCGAAAGGCGCGCGGGACGAATCGCCGTTGGCGGAAGGAAGCGCCGACTTCATCCCGCAGATTCGCGCGCAGGCGCTGCTGGCCGTGGAAGAAGCCGATGTCGTCATCATGGTCGTCGACGCAGTTACGGGCGTCACGTCTGCCGATGAAGAAGTCGCCGAGATCCTGCGTCGCGGCAGCAAACCGGTAATCGTGGCGGCCAACAAGGCCGACAACATGGATCGCTTCAACGATGTCGTTGAATTCTACGCGCTCGGTCTTGGCGAAGTGTTTCCCATCAGCGCGATTCACGGGCTTGGCATTGGCGATATGCTCGACGCGGTGGTTGCCGAACTCAGGAAATTGCCCGTGTCGATGGAAGAGGAAGACGAAAGCGACCACCTGCGCGTCGCGATTGTGGGCCGTCCGAACGTCGGCAAGAGCAGCCTGTTGAACAAGTTGCTTGGCGAGGAGCGTGTCATCGTCAGCCCGGTTGCCGGCACGACGCGCGACGCCATTGACGAGCAGGTTATCTGGCATGGCAAGCCCGTCACGCTGATCGACACAGCGGGAATCCGCAAACGCGGCAAGATCGAGGCTGGCGTCGAGAAGTACAGCGTCGTGCGCTCGATGAAGGCTATCGAACGGTCGGACGTGGTGCTGCTCATGCTGGACGCCACCACCGGCATTACCGAGCAGGATCAGCACATCGCCGGCTATGTCATGGAAGCAGGCCGCAGCATCGTCCTGATCGTGAACAAGTGGGATGCCATCGAAAAAGACTCGTACACACATACCGAGTTCATGAAGCGCATCCGCGAGAAATTCGACTTTCTGCCCGATCCGCCGGTCATCTTCATCAGCGCGCTGACCGGGCAGCGCATTCACGAAGTGCTCCAAACGGCGCATGATGTCTGGGAGAACCGCCACTTCCGCATCTCGACAGGCGAATTGAACCGGCTGTTGCGTGAAGCGCTGGCACAGCATGCGCCGCCCGTGCGCGGCGGTAAGCGCCTTAAGATCTATTTCGGGGCTCAGGTAGCGGTCGATCCGCCGGTGCTGCTCTTCCACGTGAACGACGTGCGGCTGGTTCACTTCACCTTCAAACGGTATCTGGAAAACCGTATCCGCGAAGCGTATCCCTTTCCCGGAACGCCGCTGCGGATGAGTTTCCGCCCGCGCGATGGAGGGCTGGGAACCTAGCCACACAGCACGCCGGGAGGATTGTAATCATCGCGTTAGAGTTGCCCGCGCCGGATTGTGATCTGAGGGGTGTGGGGCTATAATGCAGATGTGATCTACCACGACGATGAGCGGACTCATTGCAGCGCCTTTCATTCACCAATGCTGCACTTTCCATGATCCAGGCACGCCCGAATTTACGCCAGCGTGGGCCTCTGCGGGTTTTCCGCGAGCTTCTCGAGACCGTGGTGCTCATGGTCACGATCTACGCGCTCGTAAACCTCGCCAGCGCGCGGTTCATCGTCGAGGGCAACAGTATGCTGCCCAACTTTCGCACCGGCCAATACCTGATCGTCAGCCGCGTCAATTATCTGCTCGGCGAGCCGGAGCGTGGGGACATTATTGTGTTTCATTATCCACGAGACCCGCAGAACGATTACATCAAGCGCGTCATCGGGATTCCCGGCGATACAGTCGAATTGCGCGCGCAACGCGTGTTCGTGAATGGAATTGAACTCGATGAGCCTTACATCAACGAGCCGTGTTCGCCACTCCACTGCCCGGATCGCACGTGGCGGATAGAGCCGGATACCTATTTTGTGATGGGCGACAACCGGAACGAGAGCAGCGACTCGCGCTCGTTCGGAGCGGTTGAGCGCAGGTTCCTCGTCGGCGAGGCGGTATTTCGTTACTGGCCGCCGGAGGATTGGGGCGTTATCCACCGCCTGCGTACGCCCGAAGTTAGCACTGTGGAGTGAGAATCTGAATGGTGGACACGACAGCCGAAACCATTGCGCGGCCAAAGTTGCGCCAGCAGAGCCTGCTGGTAGAGCTTTTGGAAACCGGCGTGCTGATCGCCGCGATTTACGCGCTGGTGAATCTGGCGACCGTACGCTTTTTTATCGATGGTCCGAGTATGGAACCGAACTTCGAGGCGGGTCAGTTTCTGGTCGTCAGCCGCGTCAATTATCTGCTCGGCAGCCCTGAGCGTGGAGATGTCGTGGTTTTCAATGCGCCGGGGTCGGACAATGACGACCCACCCCTGATTAAGCGTCTGATCGGTATGCCGGGTGATACGGTTGAAATTCGGAATACCGAGGTGTATGTCAACAACCAGCGGATGAACGAACCATATATCAAGGAGGCCTGCCGCGAGAGTCGGTGTCGAGATGCAGTCTGGACGCTCGGCCCAAATGAATACTTTTTACTGGGCGATAACCGCAATAACAGCCGGGATTCCCGGGCGTTTGGCCCAGTACCGGGCGAGCGAATTGTCGGCGAAGCGTTGATACGCTATTGGCCGCCGTCGGATTGGGGTATCGTCGAACACTACCGTTACCCCGAGCCTTGAGCTGGAACGGAGGAAACCATGTCTGACAAGGCAACACTGCTCTGTCCACATTGCCAGATCGGGCATCTACAGGAGGGCATGCAGACTTACGTGCGGGTGGTCAACGGCATGGTCATCAGCATGCCAGACACGACCGCCTACACCTGCGATGTCTGCGGCTTCCAGGAATTCGACTACGCCGCGCTGGCGCATGTGGACACGCTCATTGGGTCTGAGCGCGCCTCGTCGGGCATTCATCGCCAGTCGGTGAAGCCGACATTCTGGGATGTGAATGTGCGCCATGGCCTAAAGCGGTAACGGCCAGTATGAATTTGAGCTTCCATCGCCCGGTTTATGGACCGGGCTTTTTTTCCCCTTAAGGGGCTATAATTGCATACAGTACAAAATTGTAACACGGAATGAGCTGGCACTTTTCCCGTATGCTCTCGTCGTTCAATACCGGAGACTGAGCCAGCGCATTTTCTCGAAGGGATCGAAGCAGTCGTATGAGCCGCGCTCGCATTCTTGTCATTGAAGATAATCCGGATAACATGACCCTGATTTCCGATGTTCTGGTGTCGCTTCAATATGAAGTTCTGCAAGCGGTTGATGGCGAGCAGGGCCTGCAAATGGCCGAAGAATTTCGCCCTGATCTGATTTTGATGGATCTGTCGCTACCCCGGCTGGACGGCTGGAGCGCCACACGACTGCTTAAGAGCAATCCGGAGTTGCGGGCTATTCCGGTGATTGCGTTGACGGCACATGCCATGGTTGGCGACCGCGAACGAGCCTTGGAAGCAGGCTGTGACGATTATATTTCCAAGCCGATCAATCTGCGCGAGCTAGCGGCCAAGCTGAACAAATTCATTCCGTGAGTGATGAGGTGAGCAGAATTACTTGCAAGCGCGACAGTCACCGTGGATAAAGGCGCTTTCCGCTCGTTGATGTCGATAGCCGGATCGTAAAGTGACAGAGCAAACACTTCGCGAGCAAATCTGCCTGATAGGTCGCCTGATGCACGAACGTGGCTACGTGGATGGCAAGGCCGGAAACATCAGCGCGCGTTTGCCCAATGGCGACATTCTGACGACACCGAGCGGTTTATGCAAAGGCTTCATGACGCCGGGGCAGTTGATCGTTGTCAATATGGACGGCGAGCGTGTTGACGAGCCAACCGAGGAAAACCGCGCCCTGCGCCCCACGTCTGAACTGGGCATGCATCTGGAATGCTTTTTCAGGCGGCCAGACGTTCATGGCGTGGTCCACGCGCATCCGCCGATGGCGACGGCGCTCACCGTTGCCGGAATCGACCTTGCGCTACCTATCATGCCAGAGTCGGTTATCGTGCTCGGCCTGATTCCGACCGCGCCTTACGCAACGCCCGGAAGCCCGGAAAGCCGTCAGGTGATCGCGGACCTTGCGCCGGAACACGATATCATCATGCTTCAACATCATGGCTCGCTCACGCTGGCTTCAAACGTCTGGGACGCTTATTTGCGTCTGGAAACATTGGAGCAGCACGCAAAAGTGCTGTATCTGGCCACACAGATCGGCAGCCCGAGGACCATACCGGCTGGCGAACTTGAAAAACTGATCGCCATACGGGAACGTCTCGGGCTGATGCGACAGGGGGACCGGGAGCGGTTCCAGGTCTACATGCGCGCGCAAACTCTCGACGCTGATGGGCCGGTCGATCCGGGATCGTGAGTAGTTTGCCCGCGTTCGCTTAACCAATCCGCGCTCAGGCTCCCTGCCAGCGTTATCACGACTACTTCCCGAAACCCGGAAGCCTCCATTTAGGAAATACTGTGGTTAGTTACGAACCAAGCTCTCTTGAAATTCTTTTTTTCCGTTATAACTGGCCAACTGCTGGCAGCCGTCTATCGCGACTATATCGACCGTTTAAACCTGCACGGCAACGAACGCGTGATGGACTTCGGTTCGGGTGGCGGCACGCTGGCGCGAATCGTTGCGGAACGCCTGCTGGTAGGCGGCGGCACGTTGACCTGCGTCGACATTTCCGAGCGCTGGATGCGCCTGTTACAACGCCGTCTGAAGCATTTTCCCAACGTTCGCTATTATCATCTCGGCCACTTCTCGGAACTCTCCCCGTCGGCGCAATCGCAGGACATCGTGCTCGTGCATTTTGTGCTGCACCTCATTCCCCCGGAAGAACGCGATGATGTAATGCGACACTTGGCCGGCCAGCTAATCCGTAACGGACGTCTGTGTGTGCGCGAGCCAACCGCCCAGATCAGTCTGGAAGAAATCGACCGGCACGCCATGGCCGCGCATCTGGTCCAGATCGAGGCCGCGATCAGCCGTATGCCCCTGATGGGCGAAACTTACGAGGTCGTTTACTGCAAGCCCGTATAGTGACCGGGCCATACGTCCCGGTGTTGGCCGCGCCAGAGCGCGGGCGCTTGAAAGCCGGTTTGGGCGCGATTGCCTTAGCGTAGGGCAAGCGCGTGGATAGTGCCGTGTCGCTGTGGTATTCTAAAACGCTGATTTCGCCGACATGGAACCAATCAGTATGCGTTTTGCCCGATTGTCTATCGCCATCCTGTTGTTTGTTGCCACCGGTTGTGGGGCGCTGAACGCTCCCACCCCAACGCCGACCGCGCAACCGCCGGCAACGGCAACCAAGAGGCGGCCAATTTCCCCAAGCCCACGCCCGAAGCGCCCACGGCCACACCC
>QGUR01000530.1 GCA_003242205.1 Chloroflexota bacterium
ATCTCCGCGTGGGGAGGACGTAGGGGCGCAAGGCCTTGCGCCCCTACAATGGTGTCTGTTTGCGGCGGCCTGAGAAGGGTAGGGGCGACCCGCCGGGTCGCCCGTGCAAAGGCGTCTGTCCAAGAGGACGCAAGCTCCGCGAAGGGATTGAACCTGTCTGAGGGCGCTGAAGGTATCCGGCTCATACCGGCCCGATCAGTCTCGTATCCCGCTCAAGCAGGGAAAGCAGATCCATCGTTTTGCCTCTGCAAGCCGATGGCAAGGAAGCAGGGATTTCCTCTTTCCTGCTTTTCTTCTCTTTACCAGCACTTCCATCTACTGCTTCTACTTCCTGCACTGCAGTTGCAGTGTTGAAGTACTGCATGTAGTAGACAAAGTAGCCGGTATTCGTCCGGCGCGGCTAATCCCTGCTCGGTGATGGCGAAAGGGGCCGCCTTCGCTCCTTGCTTGCTGAGGCGCAGCGTTTGAGCGCTGAAAGCGTCGGCAGGTGTTCCCGCAGGCGGGCCGGGGGACGCGCGGTTTCGTTTCGACTACGCAGCCCCACGCGCCGCGTAATGGCCTCGCCGCGAGAGGGCAGGGGTATTCGCTTTCGCCGCGGCTGCGCCTAGATATGGAGCTGGCTGATAATCCGCCGTGCGATTTGGCTTACTTCGGGACTGTCATAATCGCGCGGGCGGGGCAAATCGACGTTGATCTCATCGATAACCCGCCCCGGATGTGTGCCCATAACGATGATTTTATCTGCCAGATAGGCCGCCTCGGTAACGTTGTGGGTGACGAAGATGACGGTCTTCTGCAGCTCCTGAAATAACCGCAGCAGTTCCGAGCGCAGTTTGCGCGCGCTGATTTCGTCCAGACTGCCAAACGGTTCGTCCATCAGCATGATGTCCGGTTCCACCGCCAGCGCACGCGCGAGCGCCACACGCTGCTGCATGCCGCCTGATAGTTGGGACGGATACTTGTTCTCGAAACCGCTCAGGCCCACGAGTTGCAAATACTCGCGGGCGGCCTTGCGCGCCTGATGTCGCGAGTCGCCACGTGCCTGTAGGACAAAGGCCACGTTCTGTTCTGCGGTCAACCACGGCAACAGGCGCGGGTTCTGGAAGACATAGGACATGCGATTCGGCTGGCATCGAGATATCAGCCGGCCGTTATAGTTGGTGTCGAGGCCGGCAAGAATGTGCAGCAGCGTTGTCTTGCCACAGCCGCTCGGCCCCACGAGCGCGACAAATGAACCCTGTGGAATCGCCAACCGGACGTTGTTGAGCGCGCGTACAGCCCCACTGCCTGTTTGAAAGGTCTTGCCAACATCGAAGCATTCGAGAAGAGGTGTCGTTTCCATTTATTGTGCCTCGGCGCGTCGCCACCTAAAGAGCCGGGCTTCCAAGGTTCGCAGTACGATCAGCTCAATGACGAGCATGAGCAGGATAAACGGCAGCGCTGATGCCAGAACCCGCTCCATATTGAAAAGCTGGTACCAGTACTGGATGCGATAGCCGACGCCGCTTGAGCGTCCGAGCAACTCGACAAAGATGACGATTTTCCACGTCAGCGCGAGGCCAACGCGCGCTGCCGCGAAGATGAACGGAATGGTTTGCGGCAGGATGACGTGCCGGAAGATCGTCCGGCCCGGTACGTTGAACACGCGCGCCATCTCCGTCAAATCCGGGTCGAGCGTTTTCATGCCCTGCCAGATGTTATACGTGACCGACGGCGCGACCACTAACCCTGCGCCGATAACCGCCGCCAGATCATTGAGTCCGACCATCAGACAGGGGTTAACAGGATAGAGAATGGACGGGTTGGAATCGCGGACAACAGCCAAAAGGCAAAAAATGCTTTGAAAAAGTC
>QGUR01000256.1 GCA_003242205.1 Chloroflexota bacterium
GTCTGCGAGTACTGGACCGAGCCGATCATGCCAGCGCCGGCCTGCTCGCCCGCGCCGCGTCTGGTGGAAGGCCAGCAGGGCCGCGTGACCCCCGGCCTGCCGAACGTCATTCGCAGCCAGCCATGGCGCGGAAGCGGCAGCATCATCCTCGGCACAATCCCGGCGGGTGGCGTCTTCACCGTGCTGCCGGGTTACGGGCCGCAGTGCGACTCGCTGGGCATGTACTGGCGCTACGTCAGCTACAACGGCATCACCGGCTGGACGCCGGAGGGCCAGGGCTCGACTTACTGGCTGGAACCTTACGACGGTTCATCGCCCGGCTGCGCCGGACTGACCAGCCAGTTGTTCATCGGCGCATGGGCGCGAGTCACGCCCGGTCTGCCGAATAACCTGCGCGCCGAACCGTCGCCTACATCAGCATGGCTGGGCCGCATCCCGGCAGGCGGCATCGCCCGCGTGCTGAACGGGCCGCAGTGCAATCAGGGCATTCTCTGGTGGCAGGTCAATTACAACGGCATCATCGGCTGGACCGGCGAAGGCACAGGCTGGCAGCGCTGGATGGAACTGATCTCCTGACGCTCGGAAACGCGATCATCCCCCACCTTCACACGTCATGAGGTGTTGCTAAGACGGGGCGGCTGAACAGGCCGCCTCGACTTTTTCCTCACAAACTCGTTGTCTCCCTGCTAATGCTCCTGCTAGGCTAATGACAAACGTCGCCATTGTTAGATAATTCGTATGATTTGCCTAATCGAACGCGGTATGATTGCGTTGGCAACACCTTTGGCGACCTCTACAATCAAGCGTGAAGGGATAAAGCGCTTAACGACGCATCCCCGGTAGATTGGAATGACCGTTCATTACGTTTTAAGGAGTGTGCAATGAAAGCACCGCGACTTATTAGCCTCATACTCGTGCTGGCGCTGGCGTTTGGGCTGGTGTCTGGCGCGAGCGCTCAGGATGTCTCCGGCGATCTGGAAATCTTCTCGTGGTGGACAGGCGGCGGCGAGGAAGCCGGCCTGAACGCCCTGATCGAACGCTTCTCCGAGCTGTATCCCGAAGTCAACGTCATTAACTCGGCAGTAGCCGGTGGTTCGGGCGTGAACGCGCGCGCCGTGCTGACGACCCGCATGTTGGGCGGCGACCCGCCGGACACCTTCCAGGTACACGCCGGTGAAGAACTGAACGCGCTGTGGGTGGAAGCGGGCCTGATGGAGCCGCTGAACGACATCTATGAAGAAAACGGGTGGCTCGATGACTTCCCGCAGGGTCTGCTCGACCTGATCAGCGACGACGAAGGCAACATCTACGTCGTGCCGGTCAACATCCATCGCTCGAACGTGCTGTGGTATGTCCCCGGCAATCTGGAAGAGTGGGGCGTGACCGTGCCCGCCGATTGGGATGAATTCCTGAACACCACCTGCCCGGCGCTGCAGGAAGCCGGTGTGACGCCGCTGTCTGTGGGTGAAAACTGGACGCAGGCCCACCTGTGGGAAAGCGTCGCGCTGGCCGAACTGGGCGCTGAAGGCTACAACGGCCTGTGGAACGGCGAGACCAACTGGGCCAGCCCGGAAGTCGTCGGCGTGTTTGAAACCTTCGGCCAGATTCTGGACTGCACCAACGAAGACCGCAACGCGCTGACCTGGCAGGACGCCTCGCAGATGGTCGCCGAGGGCCGGGCCGCCTTCAACGTGATGGGCGACTGGGCCGCCGGTTACTTCCTGGTGGACCTCGCGCTGGAACCGGGTGAAGGTTTCGCGTGGGCTCCTTCTCCGGGGACTGAGGGCGTCTTCATGATGCTGTCCGACACCTTCGGCCTGCCGAAGAACGCGCCGAATCCGGAAGCGGTGCGCGCGTGGCTGAGCTTCCTCGGCACGCCCGAAGCGCAGGACATCTTCAACCCGCTCAAGGGTTCGCTCCCGGCCAACACGTCCGCCAATATCGACGACCCTGAGCTTTACAACGCCTACTTCCAGGAAGCCTACGAAGACTGGACCACCAATGTGATCGTTGGCAGCCAGGCGCACGGCGCGGTCGCTCCGCAAGCGTTCACCAATGGCTTTGCCAACATCATCGCCACGTTCGCGGCTGATCGGGATGCGGCATCTGCTTCCGCCAGCGCGGCAGAACTGGCGCTGCAGACCGGCGTCGGGCGGTAACGCGCCGGTATGACCAGCGGCGTCTTGCAGGCCGCAAACGCCGCCGAGACGTTCAGTCTGGCAAGTCCTGCGGGCGCGCGCCGCCCGTAGGACTTGTGTGTTTTGAGGAGCAGTGGATGATATCTTCCCTCAACCGCGACCGCGTGATCGCCTTTCTGATGCTGCTGCCGTCGATTGTGCTGGTGGCCATCTTTGTCTACGGTTTCATCGGCTGGACGGGCTGGACATCGCTGACCAACTCGAACGCGCTGCAGCAACTTAGCGGGCAGCCGGCACAGTTCGTTGGTCTGCAAAATTACACCGAGCTATTCGCCGGCATGCTGAATAATCGCTTCCGCATCGACATCGTCAACACGGTTTTCTTCACCATTCTGTTCATCGCCCTCTGCCTGTCGCTCGGCATGGGGCTGGCGATGCTGCTCGATCAACAGGTGAAGGGCGAGTCGATCTTCCGCACCATCTTTTTGTTCCCGATGGCGCTGTCGTTCGTCGTCACCGGCGTGGTCTGGAAATGGCTGTTCAATCCATCCAGCGGTCTGAACGTGCTGCCGACGTTCATCGGCCTGCAGCCGTTCCGGTTCGAGTGGTTCATCAGCGAGCAGCGCTGGCTGGAATTCAACTGGCAGGATTTGCCCCAAATTCTCGCCATTATCCTGCTCGGCGTGGTCGTGCTGGCCGCGCTGATCGCGTGGTCGCGGAAGCGCTCGCAGCTTGCGGCCCTGCTGGCCGCGGGGGCCATCCTGCTGATCGCGCTCATCTCGTTCGAGGTTCCGCGCCAGTTGAACGCTCTGTCGCGCCCGGAAACGCACGGCTTTAATCTGGCGCTGTTCGCAGTCGTGGTCGCCGCCGGGTGGCAGATGTCCGGCTATACGATGGCGATGTACCTCGCCGGACTGCGCGGCATTCCCGAAGAGCTGCGCGAGGCAGCCCGCGTCGACGGCGCGACCGAACTCGGCGTTTATCGCCACGTGGTTCTGCCGATGCTCGCGCCGATTACCCTGAGCGCAATGATTATTCTGGGCCACATCTCGCTCAAGATTTTCGATCTGGTGTACACGCTGGGCGGCGGTGATAACCTGTGGATCGACATGCCCGGCATCAACATGTTCTTCACCACTTTCCGCGCTCAGGAATTTGCGCGCGGCGCGGCCATCGCCATGATCATGTTGATCATGGTGGCCGTGGTGATCGTGCCGTATCTGGCCACACAACTCCGCTCGGAGGTGGAACGATGACCACGCAGGCGACCACTCGCCCGGCCAGTTCAGCGCAAACGGCCACCCGCCATGACCGCGACATGGGGCGCGTCATTCGCCGCGCGCTCATTTACCTCGCCCTGATCGTGCTGGCGATCCTGTTCCTGCTGCCGGTGTATATGGTGCTCGTGACCAGCTTCAAGAGCATCGATCAGGTCAGCCTGAGCCGGATGTGGGAATTTCCGACCGAGTTCACGCTGGAGAGCTTCCGGCGCGCGCTCGAACGCCTGCTGCCGAACGTTCGCAACAGCTTCATGCTCGTCATTCCGGCGACGCTCATCTCAGCCTTTCTCGGCTCGATGAACGGTTACGTGCTCTCGAAGTGGAAGTTCCGCGGCGCGAACGTCATCTTCCCGCTGATGCTGTTCGGCATGTTCATTCCCTACCAGTCGATTTTGATCCCGCTGGTACAGTTTCTGCGCTCCGTCGGTCTGTACGGCGGGCTGGGCGGGTTAATTCTGGTGCATGTCGTCTACGGCATTCCCATCACCACGCTCATTTTCCGCAACTACTACACTGAAGTGCCAACCGAGATGATCGAAGCGGGCAAGATCGACGGCGCGGGCTTTTTCCAGTTGTACTGGCACGTGCTGCTGCCGATTTCGCTGCCGGGCTTCGTCGTCGTCATCATCTGGCAGTTTACGCAAATCTGGAACGAATTCCTGTTCGGCGTGACGATCACAGGCCCCGAGTCGCAGCCGATCACAGTCGCGCTGCAAAACCTCGCCGGCAGCCAGATCGTGGAATGGAACGTGCAGATGGCGGGCGCGTTTTTGGCGGCCTTACCGACGCTGGTCGTCTATATCGTGCTCGGTCGCTATTTCATCCGCGGCCTGCTGGCAGGGAGCATCAAAGGGTAGGCGCGGGCCGGAGAGCAGGGGAAAATGGGCGCGAACCGCCGGCCGGCGTGAATAGCGGAAGCCAACTTGTGGCATTAGGCGGCCGGTGGCCCCTATTCCCGGCGCGCGCGGCGTTTCGCGGCAGCGCGCCGCGCTTCCGGCGACACCCACTGGCGCTCGTAGTCGGGATCGGGATAGACGCCGCCGGTCAGGTAGGCGATGGCGACCCACAGGCCGCGTGCGGTATGGAAAAACAGCATCGGAAACAACAGCGCGAAACCGATCCAGAGAGCCAGTTGCAGCGCCAATGGCGGATCGAGCCATGCTTCCAGACTAAAAAACCCCGCCAGCGCCAGGACGAGCGTCAGCGTCGAACTCAAATAGACAGCCCCGACGAACTCGCCCCGCGCCCGCGAGAAACGCGCGTCGCAGTAAGCGCAGGTGGCGCGCATGTGAAACGCACGCTCGAACAGACGTCCGCGCCCGCAATACGGGCAGCGCAGGCGAATGCCGGCCCACAGCGCGCGCAGGCCGGCGACCAACTGGCCCCAAGACATCGGTCCCGCCTTTCTTCCAAGTTGGTTGCGCCAGTATAACGCCATTCCGGCACATTGGGCTTGCGCCGCTTTTGCTTTACAATCGTTTCACTTAAGAGATTTTTTCAGGAGCGATAGAACATGGCAACAACAGCTGAACTCATTCAAAAGAATAAGGACTACACGCTTACAAGCTGGTCGATGCAGGCGGCCTGGAATCCCATTCTTGTGGAGCGTGGCGAGGGCGTCTATATCTATGACGCCAATGGCAAGCGCTATCTGGACTGGTCCTCGCAGCTTGTCAACGTCAACATCGGGCACGGCCACCCGCATGTCATCAAAGCGATTCAGGAGCAGGCGGCAAAGCTGTGCTATGTCGATCCCAGCAACGCGACCGAGCCGCGCGGGCGGCTGGGCGAACTGCTGGCGGAGGTAACGCCGGGCGACCTGACCAAGGCGTTCTTCACCAATGGCGGCACCGAAGCCACGGAAAACGCGATGAAAATCGCGCGGCTGTACACGGGCCGCCAGAAAATTCTGACGCGCCCGCGCTCGTACCACGGCGCGACCTTCGGCGCGATGAGCGCCGGCGGCGACCCCCGGCGGCTGGCCAACGAACCGGGCGTGCCCTGGATCGTGCGTATCCCCGACCCCTATGCCTATCGCAGCCCGATCTACCGCGGGCGCACCGCCGAAGAAGGCGACGCCATCGTGGTTGAGTTGATCGAAGATACCATCCAGATTGAAGGGCCGGAGAATATCGCCGCCATCATGCTCGAAGGCTACAGCGGCACCAGCGGCGTGATGCAGCCGACGGCGACCTTCTGGTCGGGCGTTTATGCGCTGTGCCAGAAATACGGCATTCTGCTGATCGTCGATGAGGTGATGAGCGGCTTTGGGCGCACCGGCGAATGGTTCGGCATCGACCACTATCCCAATGTGAAGCCGGACATCATGTGTCTGGCCAAAGGTCTGACCAGCGGCTACGTGCCGCTTGGCGCGACCGTCGTGACCGACAAAATCGCGGAATACTTCAACGATCACACCCTCTGGGCCGGCCTGACGTATAGCGCCCACGCGCTGGCCTGCGCGGCAGGCGTGGCGACCATCGAGGTCTACCGCAACGAAAACCTGATCGAAAACGCCCGCGAAATGGGCAAGGTGCTGCGCCGCGGCCTGATGGATCTGGCCGAGCGCCATCCGGTGATCGGAGACGTTCGCGGCACAGGCCTGTTGCAGTTGATTGAGCTTGTGAAGAACCGCGACACGCGCGAGCCGATGAGCGAGTTCAACAAGCCACTGAGCGAGCCGATGAAACTGGTCGCCCAGACGCTGAAGGAAAACGGCCTTAGCACGCTGGTGCGCTGGAACATGGTCTTCAGCGCTCCGCCGCTGACGGTGACCGAAGCGCAGATTCGGGAAGGGCTGGAGGTGCTCGATCTGGCCCTGAGCAAGATCGACAACTACTACGAGGGATAACTGCCGCGCGCAGAACATCGGGCCGCAAGGCAGCGGCCTGGTTGAAAAAACGGCCCGCTGGAGGGAACAAAATCCCCTCAGCGGGCTGTTTTTTCTAGCCCTTCGCCTCACCGGAACCTCCGTTTGGCCCCCCCAGCTTTAGCTGTGGGGAGGAAAAACGGTGGCGCACAAGCGCCAGTTGCACAATCCGATCATTTGTGTTATCCTTTCATATATGAAACTCATCGCGCAGGTCAAACTGCTGCCCGACGACGAACAACGGGCGTACCTTCTGCAAACGCTGGAACAGGCCAACGCCCTTTGCAACTGGCTCAGTGAACAGGCGTGGCAACTGAAAAAGTTTCGCCGTTTCGATTTGCAAGCCGCCTGTTACTACGCGG
>QGUR01000257.1 GCA_003242205.1 Chloroflexota bacterium
TCAAGATATTAATGGCGTATGTTCGGAGATACAGCGTGCCGCCATTGGCTATCGCTGCGATGGCGTTGATCAATTGCAATGGCGTGGTCGTCACGTAGCCCTGCCCAAAGGCGGCATTATACGTATCGCCTGTTGACCAGCTTTCGCCATAGACTCGGCGCTTCCAGTCGCGGTCGGGCATGCGGCCACCGTTTTCGCCTGGCAGTTCAATGCCAAGCCGTGACCCGATGCCAAAGGCGGTGGCGTAGCGGAACAGGTTGTTGATGCCCAGCCCGCCTTCACGTAGAATGGCAGGGGACACTTCGGGGTTGCCACCGCCTACCTGATAGAAATAGACGTCGCAGCTCTGGGCAATCGCGCCGATCATATTGATGTATTCGTGCCCCTGAGCGAGCCAGCAGACGAAAGTCTGCGAGGCCGCCGCGTCATTCGGCGCGTAACGGTTGGGCAACACCAGTGTGCCGCCGTCGAACAGGCGCGTTTCGGGAGCGATCACGTTTTCCTGCAGCACGCCAACAGCCGTGATCATTTTCCAGATCGAGCCGGGCGGGTAAAGCGAGCTAATCGCCTGATTGTAGAGCGGGCGCAGCGGGTCAGCCGTGACGTCGAGATAATACTCCACGTCAATTGCACGGGCGAAGCGGGAGTTATCGTAACTTGGCCAACTGACCATCGCCTGCACTTCGCCGGTCTTTGGGTTCATGGCGATCACAACGCCGGTCTGGCTGCGAATGCGCCCGGCGTCGGCGTTGATGCGCGCGATGCGGTCGCGCAGGGCCCGCTCGGCAGCGGCCTGCAGCTCGGTGTCGATGGTCAGCCGCACGTTCCGGCCCGGCTGGGGAGCGACGTACTCGACCTGAGCGATTGGTCGGCCAGCGACGTCAACCTCGCGCAGCACCGATCCGCGCTGACCGGCGAGGATCGACTCGAGATAGGCTTCAACACCCGCGTAGCCGATACGGTCATAGGCCGGGTTATAGCCCAGTTCCAGTAGCTCAAGTTCCTGCTCGGCGGGGATGCGGCCCATGTAACCGATAATGTGTGAGGTAAGCTGGCCGGTTGGGTATTCGCGTACTGAAGCGTCTTCGATGGCGACGCCGGGAAGCGACAGGCTTTCCTCCCGAATTTGCATGGCGACGCGCCGGTCGACGTCCTGAGCCACGATGACTGCCCGGTATGGCGCAATACCAGCGCCTTCCGCGACCAATTCCTCGATGCTGCGCTGCGTGCTGCCGGACTGGCGCGCGGCGGCAATCGTCGGCGGGACGCCGGTCAGAGCGGAAAGCCGGTTGTAAACTGCGAGTAACTCGGCCTCATTTGACGGCAGATCGGCCGGGACGATGGTGACGTTAAAAGCTGGTACGTTGATCGCCAGCGGCTGATTGTTGCGGTCGAAAATAACGCCTCTTGGCGCAGCAATCGGCAGACGGCTGAGGCGGTTTTCATCTGCCAGCGCTTTCAGTTCTTCCGCTTCCAGCACCTGAAACTGGTACATCCGCAGACCAAAAATCGCGAATACGGCGAACACGATGCCCTGGAAGAACGTCAGCCGCCAGCCTTGAAATGGCATCAGACGTTGCACGGGGATGTCTCCAACAAACTTACGTTAAGCGTCGCGTGTAACGAACACACGGCCATCTCTGGTGTAGCGTTTTTGAATCCGCCGGACAAACCAGTAGATTGGCCAGATTGCGACCAGATTATAGGCCATGGTAGGAACCACGATATAGCTGAAGTTTTCGGCGGGATAAACGGTAAAACCCGACAGCGCCAGCACGATCATCAGCATGATTTGCTGCAAAAGCGTCCCCGCCAGCGCCAGACCGGCCAGCATGACGAGGCTGATGTCGTATACCTGCCTCTTAAGCTGGTGCATGCCAAATACCAGTAGCACCAGACCGGGGACCGATGCGCCCGTGGGCGCGGCGGACAGCAGATCCTGCATGATACCGCCGACGAATGCCCAGACGACGCAGGTATCCAGCGGGGCGTGAACAGACCACGCGAGCACGAACAGAAAGACCAGATCAGGCCCACCGCCAAGGATACGTACCTGTGGCACGAAGGTCGCCTGGAGTAGCACCGCGGCCGCCAGTATGGGTATGCTGAGCCACCTGCTCATGGGGATCGGTCGTTCGCTGTCTCAAACGATGACACATCAATGGGCTGGAAGCTGGTCACGACCAGCACGAATTCCAGTGTGTCGAAGTTGATGAGACTGCGGATTTCCGCTTCTTTATATAGCTCGGACTGCACTTCGCGCACGCTCGTCACCTGACCGATGACGATGTCGGGCGGAAAATTGCCGCCGAGGCCCGATGTCAGCGCCAGGTCGCCTTCCTGAACGGTCGCGTTCAGCGGAATATATGTCATTCGCAGATTGCCCGATGTCAGGCCGATGACGCTGCCCTCGACGCGCGAGTTTTGCAGTCGGGCGCTTACCGCGCTCGATTGGTCGGTAATCAGCAGCACGCGCGCGGCGTTAGCCGTCACGTCCATCACCCGGCCAACCAGACCCTGGCCGGTGACGACCGGCATGCCGATGGCAATACCATCGCGCGCGCCCCGGTTGATCGTGATCGTGCGAATCAGGCTGAGTTGATCGACGCCGACGACGTCTGCGGCCACAGTTTGTTGGTTGCGAGCGGTGGTGGTGTAGTCCAGCAGATCGGTCAGACGCTGGTAATCGCTGGCGATCTCGCGCAGTTCGACCAGTTCGGACTGGAACAGCGCCAGCGCCTCTTCAAGTTCGGCATTGCGCTGCCGCAGGCTCTGGATTTCGGCGATGTCACTGATCGTGTTGCTGATGGTCAGGGCGATGCGGTTCAGGACGCCGCTGACCGCGTTGAACGGCACGGCGATGACCCCTTCCACCGGCGACAGCAGCCCCGCGCGGCTGGCGACGATCAGCCCGCTGGCGATCAGCAGGCAGACCAGTAGATAGAGGCCTCGGTTGGCGCGCCAGTTGCGTCGGAACCCGGTTCCTTGATTCACAAACACCTCCGGCGCGCATTATACCAGAAAGGCGCGGGGCTGAAATTGCCGATTGGACTTGCGAAATGACGGGAGACGGCAGCGCTTAGTGGCGCGTGCTGCCGCGTTCGAGGCCGACGAGGAGGCGGCGCAGGTTGTTGTAGTCTTCCAGCACCCGCCCGGCGCCTCGGGCAACACACGTCATCGCATCTTCGGCGACCCAGCACCGAATATTGACTTCTTCTGAAATGCGCTCGGCCAGTCCTTTCAGTTGTCCGCCACCGCCAGCAAGGCAGATGCCGCTTTCCATAAGGTCGGCGACGAGTTCAGGTGGCGTGTCATCGAGCGCATCCTTGATCGTATCGATAATAATGTCAATCGAACCGGCAATGGCTTCCCGCAGTTCAATCGAGCTGACTTCGACCGAGGCGGGCAGGCCGGTGACCAGATTGCGCCCTTTTACGATTGTCGTGCGTTCCTGTGGCAGCGGGTAGGATGAGCCGATTTCGATCTTAATCCGCTCGGCAGTTGGCTCGCCGATCAGCAGGTTATGCTTGGTACGCATGTACTGGACGATATCTTCATCCAGTTCATCGCCTGCAACGCGAATACTGCGGCTGATGACGATGCCGCCAAGCGAGAACAACGCCACTTCGGTCGTGCCGCCGCCGATGTCGACGATCATGCTTCCGCGCGTTTCCTGAACCGGCAGTCCAGCGCCGATCGCAGCAGCTACCGGCTCTTCGATGAGATACACCTCGCGCGCGCCTGCGCTGATCGCGGCGTCGTAAACAGCGCGTTTTTCGACTTCGGTTACGCCGCTGGGGATGCCAACCACCACGCGCGGACGGGGAATGGGAACCCACGTTTGCTCGTGCGCCTTGCGGATGAGGTGATCGAGCATCGCCTCGGTAACTTCAAACTCACTGATAACACCGTCGCGCAGCGGCCGGACGATGAGAATATCTCTCGGGTTCTTGCTCCACATTTCTTTGGCTCGCGCCCCAACTTCGATTGGTCGGCGCGTTTTCTTCTCGATAGCGACGAACGACGGCTCATTGATTACAATTCCCTTGCCTCGTACGCTCACAAGGGTATTGGCTGTGCCAAGGTCGATGCCGATATCAAGAGAGAATAATCCAAAGAAATAATCTAATGGACTTAACACACAGTGCTCCTGTCGGCAGTGAACCGCGCGGCATTATAACATGCGGACATACCTTTACAAATCGCTTTTCAAGCGTAATCTTCGGGTGGCGACAGCTCTGGTAAGAGCATGATAAAGAACGATCCCGATGCGTGATTTTCTGGTCGATGAGGTTCGACGACTTGATATTTTGCCACACAGCGGCGTACTGGTAACCGGCGTGTCTGGTGGCCCGGATTCGCTGGCGCTGTTGCACGTTCTGCATCGCCTCCAGAATGAAACCGGTTACCGGCTTCATGCCGCGACGCTCGATCACGGGCTGCGCGGGCAGGCGGGGGCTGATGATGTCCGCTTTGTGGTCGAAGTCTGTGAGGCGTGGGGCATACCGGTCAGCAGCGGCGCGGTCGATGCTTCGGCGCTGGCGCGCGAGTGGCGCAAGGGCATCGAGGAGGCGGCGCGGCTGGCCCGATATCGGTTTCTCGCGGCGGTCGCGGCTGAAACCGGCGCGGCGCATGTCGCTGTCGGTCATCACGCTGACGATCAGGCGGAAACGGTGCTGATGCATATCATCCGCGGGGCAGGGCTGCGCGGGCTTGGCAGCATGACCATGCGGTCGCCGCTGCCGGGTGATCCCCGCTATACGCTCCTACGTCCCTTCCTGAACGTGACGCGCGCGCAGATCGAGGCGTACTGCCGGGATCACGGATTGCGCCCGCGCCATGATCTGACGAATGAGGATACAACGCTGTTCCGTAACCGGCTGAGGCATGAAGTGCTGCCGCTGTTACGGCAGTTGAATCCGCAGGTTACGCGTGTGCTTGGCCAGCTTGGCGATGTCGCTGCCGTCGATAACGCCTATCTCGAAGCGGCGCTGCATGCCGGTGTCTTGCCGCATGTTCAGCGGGATGGCCCGGCGCTGGTGATTCCGCGAGACATTTTCACGCAATTACACCCGGCCATGCAGCGGCGATTGATCGCTTGGGCGGCGGCAGAACTGATTGACGATCCGCGTAAAGAGGCCGGTTATGTCCCGATTGTCACCGCCGTGCAGGTCGCCGTACATGGCGTAACCGGGGCGCGCGCCGAACTGCCGGGTGGAATTCAGCTCCGTGTCGCCTACGATAAGCTGATTATCGGGCCGGCGGATTACGCGCCTCAACTGCTGACGCCGCTGCTGCCGGAAAACGCCCGTATAGATGTGGTCATTCCCGGCATGACGCCGATCGGCGATGGCTGGCGACTGTTCGCTTCCGAGACGCCGCCGGCGGATCGTCAGGCTGCTGCCCGGCTCCACATCCCGATCGGGGCGCGTGTGGCCCTGCGCACGCGGCGGCCCGGAGACCGTTTTGCGCCGCTTGGTATGGCGGGCCACCGGCAGAAGATCAAAGCGTGGATGATCGACCGCAAAGTGCCCCTGGAAATCCGCGACCGCGTACCCCTGCTGGAGGTTGACGGGCAGATCGCTGCCATCCTGTTTGGCGACCGCTGGCCCATCGGCCAGCAGTTTGCCGTAGGCGACATGACAGACCGGATTGTCTATTTCTGGGCCGATAAGGCATTTTCGTAAGGATAGAATAAATAATCAGTAGGCTGTGTAATTCCCGGTTTGATGATTCTGTTAATAACAGGACTAAATTCCGCTTGCATTGATTCTGCTCTGAGAGTATGCTTAAGATATAGTAAAATTTCACGTAAGAGATAGTGAGTAGAGACTCAATGGACGGTACGACGGAATCCGCAAATGTGCTCGTAGTGGATGACGAAGGAGCGATCCGCTACTCGGTCAGCAAAACGTTGCAGCGAGTCGGTTACAACGTCGCGGAAGCGGCAAGCGGCGAGGAAGCGCTGGAAATGCTTAGCCGTCAGAGCTTCGATGTTGTCCTGACCGACATCCGCATGCCGCCCGGCCTCGATGGTGTGGAGCTGGTGAGGCGCATCAAGGAAACCGACTCCGACACAATTGTCATTCTGATGACCGGTTATCCCAGCTTGAGCACAGCGGTGGATGCCCTACGCCTGGGCGCGCACGACTATCTCATCAAGCCCAGTTCCAGTCAGGATATTCGTCAGAGCGTTGCCAATGGCGTTGAACGCGCGCGCAATCTGAAGCGCCGTCGTATGCTGCTCGATGCCATTCGCAACAATGTGCAGGAACTCAGCCGCAGCGATGTCGATATAAGCCCTTCAACGAATGGCTCCGATGAAAGCCGCCAGCGGGTTCCCGAAACAGCGTCCGAGTCTACGGTCAACAGTGTAATGACTCTGGGGCCGCTGACGATCTATCCGGGTCGTTACCAAATCGCGGTTGGCGACCGCCCGATTGACCTGACGCCGACCGAATTTGACCTGCTGCTCTATCTTGCCGCCCATCGTGGACGTGTGGTATCGTGCCACGAACTGGTGCGGGAGGTGCGCGGTTATGCCGTCGATGAGACGGAAGCGCGCGAGGTCATTCGCCCGCACGTTAGCAACCTG
>QGUR01000258.1 GCA_003242205.1 Chloroflexota bacterium
GTCGTATGCCGGGCGCTGCTCGTCGGGCAGGCGCTCCACCTGACCCTGCCACGGGCGCTTGGTGCGATGCGGCGACACCAGAACATAGTCGCCCGTCAGTGGATTTAGACGTCGGTGCGGGTGATCCGCGGGATTGAACTCCATTACGCTCGCTCTTGTTGCCGGCCACGCGCCAGAGCGCGGAAAGGTACTGGCAAGGTTATAGCGCAAAAGAAAGGAAGGGCAAAACGCGAAAACTTCCGTCGCCAGTTGCTTGACAACCGCCGAAAATACTGCATACAATCAGACATACTTTATTTACTGAATAAACTAAATGGCGAAGCGCACGTTACTGAAAGCGATTAATCGCTCGATCATCCTCAACGTCATCAAGAAGCACGGGCCAATCGCACGCGCCGACATCGCGCGCCTGACGAAGCTCAGCCCGGCGACGGTGA
This sequence comes from Chloroflexota bacterium, assembly GCA_003242205.1. Classification (GTDB taxonomy): domain Bacteria; phylum Chloroflexota; class Anaerolineae; order Aggregatilineales; family Phototrophicaceae; genus ZC4RG36. The sequence goes on from QGUR01000258.1 coordinate 438, forward strand.
CGCTGCAAACCGCCGAATTGATCGAGGATGGCTTGATCTATGAGAAGCAGGAAGGCGACTCGCGCGGTGGCCGCCCGCCTATCCTGCTGGCGCTCAGCACCGAGGCGATCTACGTGCTGGGCGTCAAGCTGACCGAATCGCACGCCACGCTGGCGCTGATCGACCTTCAGGCGACGATCGTCGCCCAGCGCACGTTCGGGCTGCCCTCCACTCACCCGATCGCGGTTGCCGATCTGCTAACGACCGAAACGCTCAGCCTGCTGCGCGCGGCGGACATTCCACGCAAGCATCTGGTCGGGTGCGGCGTCGGCATGGCGGGCCTGATCGACTCGGTCAACGGCATCTGCCGCATGTCGCCGCACACCCACTGGCGCGATGTGCCGCTCGCCGAATACCTCGAAGAGCGCCTCGGCTGCCCTGTCTATCTCGATAACAACGTCAACACGCTCACGTTTCTGGAGCGCCTCTACGGGCTGGGGCAGCACGTCGACAACTTTCTGGTCATCACCATCGGCCTCGGCATCGGCATGGGCATCGTCTGCGACGGGCAGGTCTATCGCGGCGCTTCGGGCAGCAGCGGCGAGCTGGGGCATACCGTGATCGACCCGGACGGCCTGCCTTGTAGCTGCGGCAATCGCGGCTGCCTCGAAACATTCGTCGCCGACCCGTGGCTGGTCTACCACGCGCGGCAGGCCGGTCTGGAAGTCGTCACGCCCGAAGAACTGACGCAGTTGGCGCAAAGCGGAGAGCCACGGGCGGTTGACGTCTTTCGCCGCGCGGGAAAAGTGCTTGGCCAATCGGTCGCCAATCTCATCAACCTGTTCAACCCCGGCATGATTATCGTCAGCGGCGAAGGCGTGCGCGCCGGAGACCTGCTGTTCGACCCGATGCGCGAAGCCATCAGCCGGCACGCCTTTTCCGGTCTCGATAAAGAGGTAACGCTGCAAATCGAGCCGCTGCTGGACGAAAGCTGGGCCAGAGGCGCGGCCTGCCTCGTGCTGCACAAAATCTTCGAGACGTCGGAATTTACACAGCCCACATCCATCGCGGAGTAGTTTTTTGCCGCACTTTATTTACTTGCCGAACGAAGTCGAGTGAAGAAAGGAGCCAAGCGACGACAGAAAGAAACCCGGCACAGACGTAAACCGCCGTCCTGTTCATTATTCTGAGGAGAAGATTGACATGCGCAAACTGCTTTTTCTGCTGATTGTGACCACTTTCATTCCGTTCGGTCTCACCGTCGCGCAGGATGAGCCGGTGACCATCACCTTCTGGCATACCTATAACGAAGTCTCGGCAGAGAACCAGATGCTGACCGAGACCGTCATCCCGATGTTCGAGGCCCAGCACCCGAACATCAAAGTCGAGGCCGTTCCCTATCCGTATGACGGCTTCCGGCAGGCGATCCTGACGGCGCTGGCCGGCGGGCAGGGGCCGGACCTCGCCCGGCTGGACATCATCTGGTCGCCCGAATTCGCCGATCAGGGCGTGCTCGTCGCGCTGGATGAAGTCATGCCCGACTTCCAGCAATTTGCCGACCGCGTTTTCCCCGGCCCGCTTTCGACGAACTTCTACAACGGCCATTACTACGGCCTGCCGCTGGACACGAACACCCGTGTTTTCGTCTACAACCAGTACATGTATGACGCCGCGGGCATTGAAGCGCCGCCCGCGACGATTGAAGAGCTGGCCGCACAGTGCGAGGCGATCACCGCGCTGGGCGACGAAGTCTATCTTTTCAGCGATGGCGGCACTTCCGGCTGGAACGTCCTGCCGTGGATCTGGAGCTTCGGCGGCGACATCACCGATCCCGACATCACGACCGCGACCGGCTATCTGAACAGCCCGCAGACGGTCGCCGCGTTCGAGTTCCTCAAGGAAATGACCGATAGCGGCTGCTTCTCCGACGGCATGATCGGCAGCGGCATCGACAACTGGGGCGGTTACTTCAACGACACCATCGCCTCGATCCTTGAAGGGCCGTGGCTCTTCCCGGCGGGCGAGGCGCAATACCCGGACTTCGAGATTAAGGCGACGCTGATGCCCGCGGGCGAAGGCGGCTCGGTGTCGGTCGTCGGCGGCGAGAACATCGTGCTGTTCCAGGGCTCGGACAATCAGGAAGCGGCGCTCGAATTCCTGCGCTTCACCCAGTCGGTCGAATACCAACTGGCGATGTCGGAAACCGGCCAGTTGACCGTGCTGCCGGAACTGCTGGAGACCGAGTACTACACGAACCATCCCTTCTATCCGCTGTATCTGGAGCAGTTGGAGACAGCGCGCGCCCGCACGCCGCACCCGGCCTGGACCGAGATGGAACAGATTCTCGGCGACGCCGGTCAGTTGATCCTGCGCGGCGAAATGCCGGCTCAGGAAGCGCTTGATCTGGCTGCCGAACAAATCGACGCGCTGCTCGCGCAGTAGGCGACGGGAACCTCACCCCCTAGCCCCCTCTCCAAAACGGAAATGCGTGTTTTGGAGAGGGGGGAACCCGACAGGCGCAGCGTCGTCGCGTTCCTGCTAGCGCCGTCGCACGCGCTGGCTCACCTTCTCTAAACCACGCGCTTTTGTGGTTTGGACGAAGCGGGTCGGCGTAGCCGGCCGTAGTCGAAGCGCAGCCCCCGACCTGAAACGCGCTCCGCGTTGGCATCCCAAAGGAACGTTTCAGGCGGGGGACGCAGCGAGACCGCGTAGCGGGTCGGGGGATGAGGTTGTTTGTTCGCGGAGACATGCCGATGAGCATCAATTTGCAGCTTCCATCCAGCCGCAGCGCAGCCGCCGCTCCTGCCGTCAGGCAGGCGGCCTCTCGCGGGCGGCCTTACTATCGCTGGTACGTGCCCTTCCTGTTCATCCTGCCCGGCCTGACGCTCTATCTGATGTGGAGCGTCTACCCGCTCGCCTACCAGCTTTACATCAGTTTCTTCGACTGGAAGATCATGCCGGGGCAGGTCAGCGAGTTCGTCGGGCTGGCGAATTACCAGCGCGCCTTCAACGACTCGATTTTCTGGCTGGCGCTGCGGAATACGGCCGCCTACGCCATCGTCACCGTCATCGGCCAGATGGTGCTCGGCTTCGCGGTGGCGATGCTGGTACACCGCGTCATCATCGGCAAGCGGGTGTTTCGCGCCATTTATTATCTGCCGGTCGTGACGTCGTGGGTCGTCGTCAGCTTCCTCTTTCAATACCTGTTCAGCTCCAGCGCGTCGGGGCTGGTCAACTACGTGCTGGTTCACCTGCTGCGCGTCGTGCCGGAGCCGATTTCGTGGATGGCCAACAGCGACACCGCGTGGATCGTGATCTACGCGCTCGGCATCTGGAAGGGCGTTGGCTGGGCGATGGTGATCTTTCTGGCGGCGCTGCAAAGCATCCCGACGGAGCTGTATGAGGCGGCGGCGATTGACGGCGCAGGCGAGTTCCAGCAGTTGTTTAAGCTGACGTTGCCACTCATCCGCCGCACGACGATCTTCGTGCTGGTGGCGCTGATGATCGGCGGCTTTCAGGTGTTTCTGTCGGTGCTGCTCATCACCGGCGGCGGGCCGCTGCACCGCACGGAGGTCGCGCTGAGCTACATGTTCAACCGGGCTTTTGGCCGCCTCGATTTCGGCTATGGCGCGGCGCTGAGCTATATCCTCGCCACCATCATCGTGCTCATCAGCTTCGCGCAGATGCGTTTCTTCAACCGCTCGACGCTGGATCTGGAGTATTGACCATGATTGCCGCTTCCCGACGCCAGCAACGCCTGCTCAACCTGACGATTTTCGTCGTGCTCTGTCTGGGCGCGATCATCGCCGCCGCGCCACTGCTGTACATGATCTCGACTGCCTTCAGCGGCGACGCCTATGTGCAGCAGTTCCCGCCGCGCCTGCTGCCCGAAAACCCGACGCTTTCGAACTTCGAGACGGCTTTCAACAGCCGCAATTTCGGGCGAGCGTTCCTCAACAGCACATTCGTCGCGCTGGCGACATCGGCGCTGGTCACGGCGCTGACGACGATGACGGCCTACGGCTTCGCGCGCTTCGATTTTCGCGGCAAGAACGTCATCTTCTACACGCTGCTGACGATGATGATGATCCCGAACATCGTGCTCATCATCCCGCAGTTCATCATGGCGACGAATCTGGGCCTTCTGAACAGCCTACCGGGGCTGGTGCTGGTCTATGCCGCCGGTTCGATTGCGTTCAATACCTTTCTGCTGCGCGGCTTTTTCGAGAACCTGCCGCGCGAGCTGGAAGAATCGGCAGTGATCGACGGCGCAAGCCACTTCACCATCTTCTGGCGCATCATGCTGCCGCTGGCGGCCCCGGCGGTGAGCACGGTCGCCGTTTTCGCCTTCCTCGGCGCATGGGATGAATACATTCTGGCGCTGAATTTCCTGACCGATGAGGCCAAGCGCACGCTGCCGATCGCGATCGCCAACTTCCGCGGCGCGCACGCGACCAACTGGGGGCTGGTGTTCGCCGGGTCGCTGACGGCGGTCGTGCCGACGATCGTGCTGTTTATCGTGTTCCAGCGCTATTTCATTCAGGGCCTGACCAGCGGCGCGGTTCGCGGATGAAACGCTCGCTGGCGCTGTGCCTGCTCTTATTGACCTTCCTCTGGGGGAATGCCGTGTACGCCGTCGAGACGACCATTCTGGTGCTACCCGATAAAGCCTTCTATCGCCCCGGCGAAACCGTCACGCTACACGTGTCTGCCAGCACGGGCGCGCGCGTGGAAGCGACCATTCGTTATTTGGACGAAACGATCACCACGCTCTCCGCGCCGGTTGCGGAGGGCGCTGCCCGGCTGGAATGGCAGCCTGAACCGCTTGCGCCGCGCGGCTACGGCGTGGACATTCGCCTGCTGGATGCGGACGGCCTCGAACTCGCCACGACATCGACCGCGTTCGACGTGCTGGAGCGCTGGATACAGGCCCCGCGCTACGGCTTCCTGAGCGAATTCAAACCCGGACGCGACAACGCGGACGAGACGATGAGCTGGGCCGCGCAGTACCATGTCAACGGGTTACAGTTCTACGACTGGCAGTACCGGCATGAGACGCTGTTGCCCCCATCGGAACCGTATGTCGATGTGCTGGGGCGCGAGCTGTCACTGGAAACGGTGAAGCGGCTGATCGACGCGGCGCACGAGCGCAATATCGCCGCCATGCCCTACACGGCGATTTACGGCGCGTCGATGGCCTTCTACCGCGAGCATCCCGACTGGGCTTTGTTCAGCAGCGGCGAGCGCCCGTTCGAATTTGGCGAAAACTTCCTCATCATCATGGACCCGACGCCGGGTTCGCCGTGGGCGACGCACCTGCTGGGCGAATTTGCGCGCGTGCTGGATGAAACGGCGTTCGACGGCATCCACATCGACCAGTACGGCGCGCCGATGCGCGGACGCAACAGCGCCGGGGAGATGGTCTCGCTCGAACAGGTTTTCCCGGCGTTCATCAACGAAGCGGCGGCGCTGGTCGAGGCGAAACGCGGCGACGATAGCGTGGTGCTGTTCAACGCCGTGCGTAACTGGCCGGTCGCGGCGGTTGCGCCGTCCGATGTGGACGCGGTCTACATCGAGGTCTGGGACCCGTACCGCCATTTCATGGATCTGCCGCGGCTGGTCAGCCGGGCGCAGGAACTCGGTGGCGGCAAACCGGTCATCATCGCCGCCTACATTCACCCGGATCGCCCGCACAACGTTCGCCTCGCCAACGCGCTGATCTTCGCCAGCGGCGGCTATCATCTGGAACTGGGCGAGCCGGGCGCGATGCTGGCCGACCCGTATTTCCCGCAGTTTGGCATGATGGCCCCCGACGTTCAGGCGACGACGCGCGCCTATTACGACTTCCTCGTGCGCTACGAGAACGTGCTGGCGCTCGGCACGACCGGCGCTCCCGACCGCGCCGCCGCGCTCGCCATCGAAGGCGTGATGACCAACACGCGCCGCTCTCGCGACCGTGTCGCCGTGATCGCGCGGCGTGGAGAGGGGCGCGAAACCTTCAGCCTGATCAACCTGATGGGCATCGGCGGCGAGTTATGGGACGAACCGCTGCCCAACGGCCCGACGCCGCTGCGCGACCTGCCGGTGCAACTGCGCGTCGATGCGCCTGTAGAACGCCTGTGGTACGCCTCGCCCGACGACCGCGACCCACAGGCG
>QGUR01000259.1 GCA_003242205.1 Chloroflexota bacterium
GTTCAGCGCCGGGCGCGGCCCGATTTTCCGCAGGCCATCTTCGATGAAGGCGCGCACGGTCGGGCTGTCGGGGCTGAGATGCCGGGGATGAACACCGCGATTCCGACCGGCGTCAGCTTCATGACAAGGCTGCGCCGGTTTTGGCGATGAATCCGGAGCGGTGGCGCTTCGGCTACGGGTGTCGCCTGCTTTTTTCTCAAACGTTTCATAGCGGCCACGCTTTAGCCAGCCATACGCAGGCTAAGACCGCGTTCCGCTACTGACAGGCTGGCGCAGCAGGCGGCACGCCGTTTCCGCAAGCACCGCCGCGCCGACATAGAGCTGCGATTCGTCAATGTCGAAAATCGGGCTGTGGTGCGGGCGGTTGGTTTCATCGAGCTTCGCGCCAAGGAAGAACATCGCGCCCGGCGCTTTTTGCGTCATATAGCTGAAGTCTTCCGCGCCCATACCCGCTTCAGACGGGTGCAGCCTGTCGATGTCGAAAAGCTCGGTGACGACGTTCGTGATGACGCCGGCAACGGCGGGATCGTTATAAGTCGCCGGATAGCCTTCGATCAACTCCAGCACATAGTCCCCCCCGAATGCTCTGGAGACTGCCAGAGCCTGTTCCAATTCCCGCCATAGTCGCTGCCGGGTTTCTTCATCATACGAGCGTATCGTGCCAACAAGCTGCACGGCGTCCGGGATTACGTTGTCGGCGCTTCCGCCATGAACAGCGCCAATCGAGATCACCGCCGGGCGGATCGGGTTGATCCGGCGGGCGCGCACGCCATGGATGGCGTTGATGACCTGCGCCAGAATGTAGATCGGATCGACGCCGGTATGCGGGTAAGCACCATGGCAACCCTCGCCACGAATGGTCGCGCGGAAGCTATCGACGGCCGCCATGGCATAGCCGCTGCGAACTTCGACCTTGCCCGATGGTATGGCGCTGCTCACATGAAGCGCAATGACGTTATCAACGCCGTCGAGCACGCCTTCTTCAACCATCCGCAGGCCCCCGCTTTTGTTTTCGTCGTCCTGCGCTTCCTCGCTCGGCTGGAACAACAGCCTGATCTGGCCTGCGGGCCGGTCGGGCAGCTCGTTGAGTAGCCGCGCGACAGCCAGCAGGATGGCCGTATGAGCGTCGTGGCCACAGGCGTGGCTGACGCCCGGAACGGTCGATACGTAAGGCGTATCGTTGTCTTCCTGAATCGGCAGCGCGTCCATATCGGCGCGAATAGCGACGACGGGCGTGCCTTCACCGATATAACCGACGACGCCGGTTTTGGCGACGCCGGTCTGCACTTCGATTCCCATGCTGCTGAGCGTGTCGGCGACGAGACGACCGGTGCGGAACTCCTGAAATCCCAGTTCCGGGTGGCGGTGAATATCGCGCCGCCAGGCGACAATATCGTCCTGCAAAGCCCGCGCGCGCCCAAGCAGCGACGTCGTTAGCATGATGAACTCCTGTTTCGGGAAATAAACTCGCTGATATGCCCTTTTATACCGCGACCGGCAGCCTGCGAACGAGTCGGCTGGTCATAACAGGATAGCTCAGTCTGCGCCAGCCGGCGTTGCCGTGAGCGCTCGAAGCGGGCGTGCCGTCACGCTGGGCAGAGGCGAAGCGGTGCGCGTTGCAGAGGGCGTTGGCTCAGCAGTCCGGGTTGGAGTGGTTGTCGCGGTGGGTGTGGCTGTCGGCGTCCGCGTATTGCCCGTGGTTGGCGTAAAGATCGGCGTATCAGACACGGATGGCGACACCGTCTCCGGTGATGCCGCCGGCGTCAGCGCGGGAGCGGTAGCAGTTGGCGCAGGCAGATTGTCGTTCGCATCGCACCGGGGTTCGATGTAATAACGAACGCGCTCCTCACAGGTCAGCGGCGCGACATAACGGTTTTCAAGCGTCCAGTCAACCAGTTCGCGCGGGTTATGTAGTCGCAGCAGCGCCGGCCCACTATCGCGCAGGGCAAGTAGCGCGTGCTGGCCGTTCGGGCTCCAGACAAGGCTGGTCAGGTCAAACGCGGGCGATTCGATCAGGCGGAACAGGCTGCCGCTGGCGGCATCCCAGAGGCGAACCGTACCGTCCTCCCCACCCGACAGAATCAGGCTGCCATCCGGGCTGAACGAGACGCCCGTAACTGCTCCGGCATAGCCGGTCAGCGTTGCCAGTTCCCGCCCGTCAGCGACGTCCCACAAGCGGATTGTGGCGTCGTCGGAAGCGGATACCAGCGTGCGGCCATCCGGGCTGAACGCCAACGACCGCACTGCGTCGTCATGACCGGCAAATACGCGCAGTTCCTGCCCGGTTTCGATGTCCCACAGGCGGATCGCGCCGCCGGCGGCAGCGGAAGCGATGTACCGCCCGTTCGGGCTGACGGCGACACCGGTGATCGCCTCGGCAGGCCCGTTGAATGCGCGTATCAGGCTGCCATCGCTCACGTTCCACAGGCGAAGTGCGCCATCGGCAGCGCCGGAGACGGCGACCGCGCCATCGGGGCTGAAGGCGACGCCGGTCACACGAGCCTGATGACCGGCAACGTGATACACAGGGCGGCCGCTGTTGACATCCCACAGCCGCAGCGAACCATCTTCCAGACCGCCGAGCGCGACAATACCGGATGGCCGCGAACCGAAAGCAATAGCGACCGTGGCGCTTTCTACGTCATTCCATTCCCAGATAAGCCCGCCCGTCGTCGCGTCCCAAACACGCGCGCCCGCATCGCCAAGCGCTGCAGCAACCAGCCGGCCGCCTGCGCTAAGCGCAAGGTCGATGACCGGCGTGTCATTGACCTCAAAGTGGCGGGTTAGCGGCAGCGAGTCAACGTCCCATAGTCGCGGCATAGTATCCCACGCGCCGGAGACGATATAACGCGAGTTGGCGGCAAAGCCGACCGACACGACCGCGTCGCTATGGCCAACGAAGTCCGTGTAGAGGCTGCGCGTCTCCAGGTTCCAGACGTGAACGCGCGGATCGTTGAACGACGCCGTCACCAGAAAGCGCCCGTCCGGGCTGACATCGAGCGACTGAACACCGTCAACCGGGCCTTCTTCGAAACGCGCGATCATCTCGCCGGTCGAGATATCCCAGATACGGAGCGCCGAATCGATGACATGCCGGCCATCCGGCATGAAGGTTGCATCGCGCAGCATGTCACGCTGCGTTCCAAAGACATGGCGATTGTCGCCGGTAGCGGCGCTCCACAGGCGCAGCATGCCATCGCGCCCGCTGGAGAGAATCATCTCGCCGTCAGGGCTGAATTCCACGCTGGAGACGGCATTGCTATGCCCGTCGACGCGCCAGATCAGATCGCCGGACGCGACATCCCATAGACGAATCGAGCGATCCTGAGACGCGGAAACGAGCGTCGTCCCATCAGGTGAAAAGTCGATCCCGGTCACCCAGCCTTCATGCCCCTCCAGATCGGCGAGCAGAGCGCCGGTTTCAACATCCCAGAGATGGATGACGCCATTTTGTGTGCCCCCTGCCAGCACCTGCCCATCAGGGCTGAAAGCCAGCGAAAGCGCCACGCCGCTGTGGTCGCGCATCTGCCTCAACTCGCGCCCTGTCGCTGCATCCCAGATACGAACCGTGTGGTCCAGCGAGCCGGAAGCGACACGCTCTCCGTCCCGGCTGATGGCCACGCTATAGATGATATTTTCGTGGCCGGCGAAAGCCCGGCGCGCCAGCGGCCTGAAGGCGAGCCAGCCAAGCATACGCTGAGCTTCCACCGGCGGGTTGCTCACCCGGTTCGCCTCGACGGCCAGTGCCAGCGCGAGGTCGAGGCGATCGGCATCCAGAGCTTCACGGGCGCTTTCCGCCAGCACGAGGCTTTGCAGCATACTGGCCCGGTTTTCAACTGCCGCCAGCGCGACCTGTACCGCCTCGGCGGTTGCCCGCGCTTCGGCAACCTCAGCTTCGTGAGCAGCCAGAGTCGCCTGTACTTCCCGCGCCAGCCGCGCTACTTCCGTCATGCTGGCCTCATGCGGTTCGGTCGCCAGCGCTGCGGCCGTCTGCGTAGCGTGGTCCTCATGCGCGGCGGTGGCGGCTTCGGCAAACGCGACAGCCGTGCCCTGAAGGCGGGCAGTATCGGCCTGCGCCCGCGCGAGTGTGGTGGCCTGCACGGCGACTTCCGTTTCCAGAGCCATAACCGCCGCGGTCGCTTCGGCCAGCATCGCCTGATTACCGGCGACCGCAAGGTCGAGTTCTTCCTGCAACGCTTCAAGATCCGCCGCCAGCGCGTTTGTCGCTCCGGCTTCGCGGCTTGTGGTCGCCATCAGCGTGCCGTAACGCTGTTCCTGCCCCGCCACCGGTTCATCCGTGACGGAGCCTCTTGTCGCCTGCGCGCTCCCAACCGGCGTTTGCAAAAGCGCGAGTTGCGCTTCGACGGTCGCAGTTTGCACGATCCCGGCTGTTTCCGTCCGGGCAAACCCGGTTGCAACGGCGTTTTTGGTTTCCGCCGCAGCCGGTCTGGCCGCGCGAGGCGTATCAATCAGGCGGCTGAAAGTAAAACCGGCGACGATGAGGATGCCAACGAAAGTCAGTCCTGCCAGCCATAGAGCTTGACGTTGGCCGGCATCGCGGGCGCGGCGGCTGGCATGGATATACTCGATCTGCCGTTCCACGGGTTTGGGATGGTTGCCGGCGCTCTGGATAAACCATTTTTCGGCGGCGCGCAGGTCTTTGCCGCGCAGCAGATGACGGCGTTTGCGGCCGCTGAGCACCCACTCGCGCGAGCGCACCAGCAGATCGGTGTGCATGCGGATATAGGGCTGATCGCGATTAATGTGCCTGATGATCTGGTGCAGAGCGCTGTCGAAATGCTCGGAATCCCGCGCGTAGATCAGCGAATAGCGGCGAACGGCCTTGTGAATGGAGCCGAATTGCAGATCGCGACGGATGACCGGTACAAACCGCTTGTTATGGCGCGCCGCATACTCGACGACATCGCGCACGTAGGACGACTCGGTGGCTTCCGGCGACACGATGTAGAGAATGTTGTCCGCGGCCTCGATGGCCGCCTGAATTTCGTTCCACTCGTCAGCGTTTGGCAGCGCATCGTCCCAGCGTACCCACGTGATGATGCCGCGTTTTGCCAGCACCTCATTCAGCAATCTGGCAAAGCCCTTATCGGCCGGAGCGTAAGCGATGAAGACATCAATCATGTGTTTTCCGGAGCCACTTATGACGCTGACACCTGCTTATTAATTGATCGTATAAGATGGTTGAATAGCGCTGCAATCAGCCCTTTGTACCGGAAATATAGGAAGGTGGTCCTAGTCCCATAGCTGTGTGAAACCTTCCATCGAAAGCGCAGGCGAAGGCGAGTACAATGGCTAAAACATCTTTGTGCGCGGTCGTCGCGGCGCTACGGCCTGTATAGAGGAGATCCGCCCCGGACTCCATGAACATCGCGTTACCGAATGTAAACGTTGGCAGGCGCTATCAACTCCACGAGCGCATCGGCGCCGGCAGCATGGGCGAGGTGTACCGCGCAACTGACTTGCTGACCGGGCAGCAGGTAGCGCTGAAACGTGTTCATGTCGCGCCAGAATCCGCCTCCGCGACGCTGGATACGGAAGGCGTCAATCTGCGTTTGGCGCTGGCGCACGAGTTCCAGCTTCTGGCAACCCTCCGGCATCCGAACGTCATTCACGTGCTGGATTATGGTTTTGATGACAGGCGGCAGCCCTATTTCACGATGGAGCTGCTGGAAAACGCGCGCACGTTGCTGGAAGCCGGACGCAACCAGCCTCAACAGGTGCAAATCGACCTGCTGGCGCAGACTCTTCAGGCGCTGGCTTATCTACACCGGCGCGGCATTCTGCACCGCGACCTGAAACCGGCCAATATTCTCGTCGTATCTAACCCCCGTGAGACTGCAGCCCCGCTCGTCAAGGTCACGGACTTTGGCCTCTCGGTGCTGCGCGATCAACAGCGCGACGACGAAGCGGCAGGCACGCCAACGTACATGGCCCCGGAAGTCCTGCGCGGCTTTGCGTCCAGCGAGGCATCTGATCTGTATGCGGTCGGCGTGATGGCCTATGAGATGCTCGTAGGTCACTATCCCTACGAGGGCAGCGCTACGGAGAGCATCGTTCAGGCGATTCTCACCTCATCGCCGAGCTTTCCCGCACAGCTTGACCGTTCGCTCGCCGTCGTTCTGGCTCGGCTGTTGATGAAATCGCCCGAAGACCGCTACCACTCAGCCGAGGCGGTCATCGATGCACTGTCTCAGGCAGCCGGCCGCCGTCTGGCGGTGGAGACGGCAGCCACGCGCGAGAGTTTCCTGCAAGCAGCGGCGTTCGTTGGGCGCGAACAGGAGCTTCAGTTTTTGCAGGAACGGCTGGAAGCGGCGGCGCAGGGCCGGGGCAGCGCGGTGCTGGTCGGCGGCGAAAGCGGCGTCGGCAAGTCGCGCCTGCTGAACGAACTGCGAACGCGCGCACTGGTGAACGGGGCGCTGGTATTGCGCGGGCAGGCAATTGGCGACGGCAGCGCGCCTTACGCCCCCTGGCGACATGCCATTCACTGGCTGGCTTTGCTGTCAAACGTCACGCCGCGCATGGCCGCCGTTCTCAAGCCGATTG